>NZ_SUMG01000018.1 GCF_009910325.1 Isachenkonia alkalipeptolytica | reverse complement strand
CCATAAACAGGCCCACCGAAATAAGTCTGCTTAACCCATTTACAATAAATACCAGGCAACAAGTTTATTAAGGTTACCCAAAAACATTATACCTTGGTAATTTCTGTATTTTACAAAATCACGATTAGCGCCAGCAATCTGGTGCTTATGTTTTAACTATTTAAGGACATTTTCTAAAAGGGTTGACATTTATTGAACGTTGCTCTTTCAGTTTCCCATAGATTTTTCATCGGTTCATAATATAACAATTAAGTTATCTATTTTTTCGTATTTTGATCCTTTTTTCCGGAATCCTTCTTATCCTTAGTTCGGTCTTCCGATTTTTCTCCATTGACTAAGGTGAAATTCACTTCTCCTTCCATAACATTTACCTTTGCCACCTTTACCAAAAGAGAATCTCCAATTCTAAAGCGCTTCTTTCTTCGTTCTCCTAAAATCTGCTGGTTTTCCCGATCGTAATGGTAATAGTCATCGGTCAAAGAACTGAGTCGAATAAGCCCTTCAATGGTATTGGGAAGTTCCACAAAAATTCCGAAGGAGGTGAGGCTGGTGATAACGCCTTCGAACTCTTCTCCGATTTTATTGGACATATATTCCGCTTTTTTCAGATCCACAGTCTCCCGCTCAGCACTAGCGGCTTCCCTTTCCCTAGTAGAGGATTGATCGGCAATCTTAGGTAAATTCTTTTCAAGTTTTTTAGATAAGTTTTTTGACAACTCTTCCTTCAGATGCCATTTAATGATCCGATGGATCATCAGATCCGGGTATCTTCGAATCGGAGAAGTAAAGTGACTGTAATAGTCCGCAGCAAGTCCGAAATGGCCAATGTTATCTGCAGAATACTCCGCTTTTTGTAAGGATCTTAACATCAGGGTATTAAGCATTTTTTCTTCCTTTTTACCCTTAACTTTTTCATTAATTTCTTGTAATGCCTTGGGATGGACTTCATTTTGGATCCCTTTGATTTTATAACCGAAGTTATAAATAAAACGATTAAACTCTTGAATTTCTTCAAGGTCCGGTTCCTGGTGGATACGATATAGGAAAGGGATTTCCAACCAATGGTAACGTTCAGCTACGGTTTCATTGCATACAAGCATAAACTCTTCAATAATTCTGTTGGCGATTCTGCGTTCTTCTTCTTCAATATCTACCGGATTTCCTTCATCATCCAAAATAATTCTGGCTTCGGGAAAGTCAAAATCTATGGCTCCCCGATCCATACGTTTTTTTCTTAGGATTTGGCTAAGTTCTTTCATAGCATCAAACATTCCAAGATAGTCCTTGTATCTTTTCATCAGTTCCTGGTCTTCCTCTTCCAGAATATCAGAAACATCTTCATAGACTAAACGTTCCTTCGAGTTAATCACACTTTCAAAAATTTCTTCCTTTTGAACATTTCCCTTAGAATCAATCTCCATAAAAACAGAAACAGCTAACTTATCCGTGTTCGGGTTAAGACTACAAAGGTTATTGGACAGTTTTTCAGGAAGCATAGGAATTACCCGATCAATTAAATACACACTGGTGCCTCTTTCCATAGCTTCTTCGTCTAAGAAGGTCCCTTCCCCTACATAATGGGTAACATCGGCGATATGTACCCCTAGCTTAAAGTTTCCATTATTTAACTTTTCTAAAGAAACTCCATCATCTAAATCCTTCGCGTCGGCACCATCGATGGTCACAATGGTATGATTTCTTAAATCCTTCCGCCGCTGCAGTTCCGCTTTCGGAATTTCATCCTTAAGTCCCTCTGCTTCACTTAGTACATTCTTCTGAAACTCCAAAGGCAGTTGATGTTGTTTGATAATTGAGAGAATATCTACGCCTTTGTCTTCCTGGTATCCAAGAATCTCACTGACTTTACCTTCCGGACTTTTTCTTCTGCCCTCGGGCCATTTTACAATTTGACAGACAACTTTTTGTCGAGTGGAAGCCCCTTTTTCCTTCCCCTTTGGAATAAAGATATCCTGTTGAATTCTTTTATCGTCGGGAATGACAAAACCAAAATTTTTACTGCTTTCATAGGTCCCAACAATTTCTTTATTACCCCTTTTAATAATCCGGATGATTTCACCTTCCGCACGACTGGTTTCTGTTTTAGGAGATTCAATTCTTCCGATTACCCTATCATTATTCATGGCACCATTCATTGCTCCCGGAGGAATAAAAAGGTCTTCCGAATCTTTTTTTTCGGAGATCAAAAAACCGAATCCTTTCGGAAAAACTTCCAACCTTCCCACTACAAGGTCCAATCGTTCCGGTACAGCATACCGATTAGTTTTTGTTTGAATAATATAGCCTTCCTTTTCCATTTCTTTCAAGGCTTCACCAAATTCTTTACGTTGATTTTTGTCAATGCTAAAGGCATCCATCAATTCTTTTTTCAGCATCGGTTTATATGCCGACCGTTCCATATAATCCAGTAATCTTTCTTTAATTTTCAAATATTTTCCCTCCTTCTATAGGGCATTCTTTTTAGAGATGCTTATAACGATAAGTTATAATATAGCAACCCGAACAAAAAAGCCCACTGCAGTATATATATACCCGGTATTCCGATATAAAACTTCTTTTTAGAAGTTTTATGCTTAAAAATCAACATTCCAATTAGAATTCCCACACTTCCTCCCAAAATGGATATGAACATCAACTGATTTTCTGAAACTCTACTTCTTCGATCTTCTGCACTTTTTTTATCCCGGCCCATAAGGATAAAACCCAGCACCGAAAGTATGGTTATATAAAAATAAACGATCATCCCAAATTCCATATTGCTATTTTGTATATCCACTTGTCTCCCCCTATAGAAAGGCCCCTAATCATATTAGATTAGGGGCCTTTCGAAATACATAATCAGCACCTAGGCTGTTTATGAAAATTATATTTTATAGACTTAACAATCCGCCAATGCTTAAGAATAAAGGAGCAAATACAACGGATACAATAGTCATCAGCTTAATAAGGATGTTGATGGATGGTCCGGAGGTATCCTTAAAAGGATCTCCAACTGTATCTCCAACAACTGCAGCCTTATGGGCTTCACTCCCTTTTCCTCCGTGCTCACCGCCTTCAATATACTTCTTCGCATTATCCCAAGCACCGCCGGCATTGGCCATCATGATAGCAAGCACAACCCCTGATGCTAATGCACCGGCAAGTAGTCCTCCTACTGCTGCAGGTCCAAGTAGTATTCCCATTACAATAGGGGAGGCTACGGCTAAAATTCCGGGAATAATCATCTCTCGTAGAGCAGCTTTCGTACTGATATCAACGCATCGGGCATAATCGGGTTTTTCTGTTCCTTCCATAATTCCAGGGAACTCACGGAATTGTCTTCGAACTTCTCCGATCATTTCAAAGGCTGCTTTGCCTACAGCTTCCATGGTAAGCGCTGAGAATAAGAAGGGAAGCATGCCACCAATTAAAAGACCGATGATAACCGTTGGCTCTGTTACACTGATACCCACTTCTGTTAGTTGAACCGCTTCTGTATAGGTGGCAAATAAAGCAAGAGCTGTCAGTGCCGCAGATCCGATAGCAAACCCTTTACCAATGGCTGCAGTAGTGTTTCCAACAGCATCCAGCTTATCCGTTGTTTCACGAACTTCCGGTGGCAAATCACACATTTCTGCGATTCCTCCGGCATTATCCGCAATCGGACCGTAAGCATCCACCGCCACAGTCATACCGGTTGTGGCAAGCATTCCAACTGCCGCTAAGGCAATACCATACAATCCAGCAGAGCTAAAAGCTACAAAGATTCCAATACAAATGAAAAGAATCGGAATAGCTGTTGAAAGCATCCCAACGGACAGGCCACTGATGATTGTAGTCGCGGCTCCAGTTTCCGACTGATTTGCAATTTTCTTAACATAACCGTATTTTTCAGAAGTGTATACTTCTGTTAGTTGACCGATAAGCATTCCCACTACCAAGCCGGCAACAATTGCTACAAAAGGTCCGATGGCATCCAGTAAATAATTACTTAAGAAAAATGCTACAACTACAGTAATAATACCGCTTACCCACGTCCCGGCCTTTAA
Source organism: Isachenkonia alkalipeptolytica (assembly GCF_009910325.1). Lineage (NCBI taxonomy): Bacteria > Bacillati > Bacillota > Clostridia > Eubacteriales > Clostridiaceae > Isachenkonia > Isachenkonia alkalipeptolytica. The sequence continues at coordinate 46,256 of NZ_SUMG01000018.1, read as the reverse complement.
GGATTTTTGAGGGTCTGTACCATCTTTTCCTTTAACAAAGAAAGTTCCGATAATGGATGCTAGAATTCCTGTGGCCGCTAAAAGTAATGGGAACATTGCTCCTTCAAGACCAAAAGCTAACAAACCTAAAGCAATTGCCGAGATGATGGATCCAACATAGGACTCAAAAAGGTCCGCTCCCATTCCTGCAACGTCTCCTACATTATCTCCTACGTTGTCTGCAATAGTTGCAGGATTTCGAGGATCATCTTCAGGAATTCCCGCTTCAACTTTTCCAACCAAGTCAGCACCAACATCAGCAGCTTTTGTATAAATTCCGCCACCGACACGGCCGAACAACGCTATAGAAGATGCTCCAAAAGCAAAACCAGTAATGATTTGAGCCGCCGATTCTGCTCCTTGGGTACCTTCCAGGATAAAGAAAAGACCGCCCACGCCTAATAGCCCCAGGCCCACAACGCTCATTCCCATCACGGCGCCACCGGAAAAAGCAACATCCAGGGCTTTGTTCATACCGTTTTCTCTTGCTGCATTGGTGGTACGTACATTTGCCATGGTTGCCACTTGCATACCGAAAAAGCCGGCAAATCCAGAGAAAAGTGCACCGATGATAAAGCAAAGAGCCGTAAGCCAGTTAACACCAAGTCCTAAAACAATAAATACAATTGCAACAAAAAGAACTAAAGCTTTATACTCTCTTGTTAAAAATGCCATGGAACCCTCATGTATGTAGTTTGCAATTTCTTTCATACGATCGGTTCCGGCATCTACTTTTTTCACTTTGGCTGTTAAAAAGTAGGCAAAAATAAGCGCAATAACACCTAGAATAGGTGCAATGAGTACAATTTCCATCTTTCTATTCCTCCTCTACGTTATGAAATTTTATTATTGTATTGCCACGAGGGCTAATGCAATTCCGATGAAAAGCACAGCTGCAACTGTAGTTGCTTTGTTTAGTAATGCTTCATACCCCTTGCCTTTTCGTCCCATTAATTGTTCTGCACCACCGGATATTGAACCGGATAAACCTGCACTTTTTCCAGATTGTAATAGTATACTTGCAATTAGAACCAGCGATACTATAACCTGTCCCACCATTAATGCTAATCTCATTTCCTCCACCTCCTATGCTTGTTCTTAACATAGTTATTCTATCACAGGCAAAGGGTAAAATCAATGGAATTGTTTTTAGGATTTTCTATGGATCGAAGAAATTCCAATAAAAAACTAACCCCTTATAATAGAGATTAGTTTTTTGTATTACTTCAATAAGCTTTGTATTATATAAATTTAATATGGTTGTTATTTAATATTATAGAAAGTTTCTTCCCCTCGATACTTTCCTCTGCCTTTTAGTTGGTGTTCTATTCGAAGCAATTGGTTATATTTTGCAACCCTGTCTGTTCTTGCAGGGGCTCCGGTTTTAATTTGTCCCGCATTTGTGGCAACGGCTACATCAGCGATAAAAGAATCTTCAGTTTCTCCGGACCGATGAGAAATCACATTGGTATATCCCGCTCTTTTTGCCATTTCAATAGCATCCAAGGTTTCAGTAATAGTTCCGATTTGATTCAACTTGATTAAGATGGAATTAGCAATCTTACCGTCAATCCCCTTTTTCAATCTTTGGGTATTGGTAACGAAAAGATCGTCCCCCACAATTTGAATTTTATGTCCTAACCGATCCGTAAGTTCTTTCCAACCTTCCCAGTCTTCTTCATCTAGACCGTCTTCTATGGAAATAATCGGATACTTCTCTACCAGTTCTTCATAGTAATCCACCATCTCTTTTGCGGTCTTTTCTACACCTTCACTGGCAAGCTTATAAACCTTCGTTTCTCCATCATAAATCTCTGTAGCAGCAACATCTAAGGCAAGTTTAATGTCCGTCCCCGGCGTGTATCCTGCTTTTTCAATGGCTCGAATGATAATTTGTAAAGCCTCTTCATTAGAGGAAAGGTTCGGCGCAAAGCCCCCCTCATCACCAACTCCCGTGGCCAGATTTTCTTTTTGCAATACTTTTTTCAATGTGTGATAAATCTCTACACACTGAACCATGCCTTCTTTAAATGAATCCGCCCCCACGGGCATAATCATAAACTCTTGAATATCTACGTTGTTGTCCGCATGAGCCCCTCCATTTAAGATGTTTAACATCGGAACTGGCAAGTCCTTGGCATTTACACCACCCAGGTATTTGTATAAGGGTAGGCCTAATGTATCCGCTGCCGCTTTAGCCGTTGCAATGGATACTCCGAGTATTGCATTTGCTCCCAACTTTCCTTTGTTCTCTGTTCCATCTAAAGCAATCATGGTCTCATCAATCATTTGCTGATCTAATCCGTTGAGACCGATCAGTTCCGGAGCAATCACTTGATTTACATTTTCAACCGCTTGCAATACTCCTTTTCCAAAAAGGCGGTTGCTATCTCCATCCCGTAATTCTACGGCTTCAAAAGCTCCTGTGGAGGCTCCAGAAGGAACAATTCCAAGACCTCTTCCGCCGCTTTCCAATTCCACTTCCACCTCGATGGTCGGATTCCCTCTTGAGTCAAATACTTCTCTTGCGTAGATCTGTGTAATAGTATCCATATAAATCTCCTTTCTCATCCTGGTTATATTTGGTTGTTGAATGAGTCAATTATTTTCTTATAAGGCTACTCCCTTTCATTTCAGGAGGTTTTGATAATTCTAAAAGTTCTAGTATTGTGGGTGCTAGATCACAAAGACTCCCAAAATCATTGAGATGTTTTGGATGATTCTGAATTAGAATCAGCGGTACATTGTTTGTGGTGTGGGCTGTTACGGGTTTTTGCTCTTTATAGTCATACATTTCTTCCGCATTTCCATGATCCGCTGTCATCAGAACCGTACCCTCTATTTCCAGTACCCTTTGAACAATCCGATACATTTCTCTGTCCACGGTTTTTAAAGCTTTAATCAAAGCCTGCATATCCCCTGTATGACCGACCATATCCGGATTTGCATAATTAATCACAATAAAGTCATAAGGGTTGTTTTCAAGCTTCTCCAACAGCTTATTCGTTACTGCCTCAGCACTCATTTCAGGATTCATATCATAGGTCGCAACTTTTGGCGAAGGAATCATAACTCGGTCTTCCTTCGGGTTTTCCTTTTCCACTCCCCCGTTGAAAAAATAGGTTACATGAGCATACTTTTCAGTTTCGGCGATACGTAACTGAGCTAAGTTATGGCGACTTAAGTATTCTCCTAGGGTATTATCTAGTTTCGCCGGAGGATATAGCACCGGTACCGAAGCAAAGTTTTTATCGTACTGGGTCATGGTTACATAGTGTAAATTTAAATCCTTTGCTACAGGAAACTCATTGAATTGGTCTTCCGTAAGGGCCCGAGTCATTTGTCTTACCCGATCTGCCCGGAAATTAAAAAACAGCAACCCATCATTTTTTTCTATGGTCCCATCAATATTGGAAACCACCAGAGGATGCATAAACTCATCGGTAATCCCTTCCTCATAGGCCTCTATTACGGCGTTTTCGGGATCTTCCACATTTTTCCCGACGCCGTAAACTAAAGCTTGATAAGCTCTTTCCGTACGTTCCCATCGAAGGTCACGATCCATTGCATAATATCTGCCGGCTACAGTGGCAATTTCTCCGACGCCGATTTCTTGAATTTTTTCTTCTAACTCCCGGATATAGTCCTTTGCACTTTTCGGCGGAGTATCCCTGCCGTCAAGAAAACAATGAATATATACTTTTTTCAATCCCTGTTCTTTGGCAATTTTCAATAGCTCATATAAATGTTTGTTATGACTATGGACTCCGCCATCGGATAGTAGACCCAGAAGATGAAGTTTTTGCCCCTTGCTTTTCACATGAGTAATCAAGTCTTTAAGCCTTGGGTTATCTTTCAGTTGATCCTCCCGTATATCCTTGGAAATCCTGGTCAGTTCCTGATAAACAACCCGTCCGGCACCGATATTTAAGTGTCCTACTTCCGAGTTTCCCATTTGTCCTTCCGGAAGACCTACCGCCTCTCCGCTGGCCTTTAAAATGGTGTTTGGATAATTACTCATATAATACTGCAGATTTTTCATATCCGCCTGTTTTACTCCATTACCCTCTATTTCATCTCTTAATCCTAAACCGTCCAGGATCATTAGCATTACTGGTTTTTTCATAAAAAACCCCACTTTCTAAAAGTTCACAATCTCAATAAAATCCTTTGCTTCAAGACTGGCGCCTCCAACCAAGGCTCCGTCAATATCCGTCTGGTTCATGATTTCTTCCACATTCCCGGGTTTCACACTGCCTCCATATTGAATGATCATTTCCTCGGAGATCTCTTCCGTGTAAAGTTCTTTAATAGTATTTCGAATAAACGCTGCCATTTCATTGGCATCTTCCGGGGTAGCAGTTTTGCCTGTCCCGATTGCCCACACCGGCTCATAGGCTACAACGACCTTCGAAGCATCCTCGCCGCTGATATTTTTAAGTCCTTGAACCAGTTGATTTTTAACAACCTCAAAGGCTTTTTCTCCTTCTCTTTCCTCTAACGTCTCTCCCACACACAAAATCGGACGCAGTTCTTTTTCTAAAGCCTTAAGAACTTTTTTGTTGATTCGATCATCGGTTTCACTAAATATCTGCCGTCTTTCCGAGTGACCTATAATTACAAACTCCACTTGTTGCTCCAATAACATCTCCGGAGAAACTTCGCCGGTGAATGCCCCATGGTCTTCCCAACTCATATTTTGAGCACCTAATTTTACGGAAGAATTTTTGAGCATTTGGGAGGCGGAGTCTAAGGAGGTAAAGGGTGGACATATAACCACTTCCACCTCGGTATCTCCGATTAAGGCTTCAAAGTCCTCAATAAACTTCTTCGTATCCTTTTTATTTTTATTCATTTTCCAGTTTCCTGCAATAATCGGTATTCTCATTATTCCATCACGACTCCTTTGCTGAGGCATTTTATTTATCGATCTTCAATGCTGTCTATTCCCGGTAAAATTTTTCCTTCCAAAAGCTCTAGAGAAGCTCCGCCGCCGGTGGATATATGATTCATTTGATCTGCAAAACCAAATTTTTCTACCGCCGCTGCACTGTCGCCACCCCCGATGATCGTTACTCCGTGGCTATTGGATAAGCTTTTTGCCATAGCTTTAGTTCCCTTTTCGAAACTGCTCATTTCAAAGACCCCCATCGGGCCGTTCCAAATAATTGTACTGGCCTTTTGGATTGTATCATCAAACAGCTCGATAGATGCCTTTCCGATATCCAACCCCATAGTATCTTCAGGGATAGATTCTACCTCTACGGTCCAATGTTCAGCATCATTATCAAATTCCCTTGCTACAATAGTGTCCACAGGAAGAATCAAGTCGACTCCTTCGCTTTTGGCTTTCTGCATAAGCTCTTTAGCGAGGATAATTTTGTCTTCTTCCAACAAAGATTTACCCACATCATAGCCCTTCGCCTTTAGGAAAGTATAGGCCATACCTCCACCGATAATCAACTGGTCCACTTTTCCTAAAAGATTATTGATTACACCGATTTTATCCGAAACCTTGGCCCCTCCAACAATGGCTACAAAGGGTCTTTTGGGGTTTTCTAGGGTTTTTGTGAAAAACTCCAGTTCCTTTTCTACAAGGAAACCCACTGCGGATGGTAGATTTTTCGCTAACCCAAAGTTCGAGGCATGGGCTCTATGGGAAGTACCAAAGGCATCATTGACATAGAGATCGCCCAGTGAGGACAATTCCTTAGCAAAGCCGTCGTCATTGTCAGTTTCTTCCTTGCGAAAACGAATGTTTTCCAACAATCCGATATCTCCGGCTTTCATAGTGGATACTTCCGACTTGGTCTTTTCACTGATTACCGCTTCATCCTGAAAAAATTTTACCTCCGCGCCCAACAACTCTTTCAAACGATCCGCTACCGGTTTGAGACTCAATTTATCATCGGGTTTCCCTTTAGGTCTACCTAAATGAGAAATCAATAAGACTTTTGCCCCCTCTTTCTTCAAGTTCTGAATGGTGTTTAAAGCCCCTTTGATTCTTCGGTCATCCGTAATATTTCCCTCCTTGTCCTGGGGGACATTAAAATCGCAACGGACCAAAACCGTTTTATCCTTAACTTTTAGGTCCTTTATCGTCTTTTTATTCATAGTGGCCTCCTTTGTTATAGTTTTCTGTATTGATTACTCTTTCGAAAACATATAGTCCACAAGATCTACAACTCTTACGGAATAACCCCACTCATTATCATACCATGCAATTACCTTGATCATATTATCCTGCATTACATCCGTGGATAATCCGTCTATGATTGTAGAGAATTCGTTTTTGATATAATCTGCTGATACCAAAGGTTCCTCGGAATAATCAAGAATCCCTTTTAATTCATTGTTTGCTGCATTTTTGAACACTTCATTTACAGCCTCCACATCCGTATTCTTTTCAACCTCCACAACCAAGTCAACCACCGATACCGTAGGCGTTGGGACACGCATAGCCATACCCGTCAGCTTCCCTTTTAACTGGGGGAGAACTAAGGAAACCGCTTCTGCTGCACCGGTGGTAGTGGGTATGATGGACTGCGCTGCGGCTCTTGCCCGTCGTAAATCTTTATGGGGCAGGTCTAGAATATTTTGATCATTTGTATAGGAATGAATAGTGGTCATAATTCCTCTTTTTATAGAAAAATGTTCATCCAACAATTTTGCAAAAGGGGCTAAGCAATTCGTAGTGCAGGATGCATTTGATAATACATTATGTTTTTGTGGATCATAATCTTTTTCATTAACTCCCATCACAATGGTGATATCTTCATTTTTCGCCGGCGCAGTAATTAAAACTTTTCTTGCACCCGCTTCAATATGGCGGTTTGCTTCTTCTTTGGACCTGAATATACCTGTGGATTCAATAACTAAGTCTACTCCAAGCTCTGCCCAAGGAAGGTTTGCAGGGTCTTTTTCACTGAAGATTTTTACTTCTTTTCCCGCGATGATTAGTGCATCTTCACGGACTTCCAAATCTTCTGTCAGTTTTCCGTAAATACTGTCATACCTTAATAGGTGACCCAGGGTTTTTGCATCGGTTAAATCGTTGATCGCCACAATTTCCCAATTCAATTTTTTTTCCAGATAGGACTTTAAAACATTTCTTCCGATTCTTCCAAAACCATTAATCGCTACTTTTTTCATAATACTCCTCCTTCTGATTGTAAAATTTCACTATATCTATTGTATCAATATATGATAAAGTGCCTTATAATATTTCATTATCCAAAGGAACTATTTAGTAGTATTTCCTTTTAGAAGATGAAAGTATTTTCAAATCATCCCGATATTTAGCAACGGTTCTTCGAGATATGGTCATGCCCTTTTCCCGCAAGTACTTGGCAATTTTTTCATCGCTTAAGGGTTTTTTAGGATCTTCCCTAGAGATTAATTCCCGAATATAATCTTTTATGCTGTTAGAAGACAGGGCTTCTCCTCCGCTAATATTGATTCCGCTTGAAAAAAAGAACTTAAGCTCAAATGTTCCCGCAGGAGTTTGTACATATTTACCATTGGTTGCTCGACTTACGGTGGACTCATGAACTTCCAACTCTTCAGCTACTTCTTTTAGGGTCAAAGGCTTTAAATATTTTTTCCCATGTTCAAAAAAGTCTTTTTGTTTTTCAATAATATTTTCTACCACACGGTAAATAGTCTGCTTTCTTTGCTCAATATTTTTTATTAGCCAGACCGCTGCATTCAGCTTATCATTTAGATATTTTTTTGTGTCTTTACAACCTAATTTTTCATCGTCTAACACCATTTTTCGATAATCTTCCCTAATATACAGTCGTGGTACCGCCGAATCATTATAGACCACTACATATTCTCCTTGAATCTTTCGGACAATCACATCCGGTACAATGTATTTGTTCTGGTTTGTAATGAACTGCCTTCCTGGTTTCGGTTCTAAGGACCGAATAAACTCACAGATTTTTTTTACTTCATTAAGAGAAGTTTGCAATTTTTTTGCAATTACAGGATATTTATTGGAACCCAGCATTTCCAGGTAGTTTTCTACTACCTCATACACCCTTTCATCTTCAACATTTTTGCTTTTTAATTGTATCAGCAGGGATTCTTTAATATTTCTGGCTCCTACCCCTGCCGGATCAAAGGTTTGAATGATTTTTAAAATTCCTTCGATAATATGGGGTTCTTCATTGATGTCCTTTGCAATTATATCCACACCTGTAGATAGATACCCATTTTCATCTAAATTATTGATAATAAATTCACCAATTTCATGATATTTTCCTTCAATAGAGGTTAAGTGCAGTTGAAATAATAAATGTTCCTGTAACGTCGCTTCTTTTGAAACAATGTTCTCATAACTGAACTCTTCCTGCTCCGGGTTATAGTTGTTTGGGGAGTAATAACGATTATCAAAGTCTTCAATGTATTCTTTCCAGTTTATATCCTGTTCCTTTTCATTTTTTAAGGTCTTTTCCTTTTCTTCCGTAACTTCTAAGACCGGATTGCTTACCATCTGATCTTTAACATACTGATCCAACTCCAGAGCGTTCAATTGTAAAACTGTTATAGCCTGTTTAAGCTGGGGTGTCATTACCAACTTTTGTGATTGCGTTAGTTCCAGACCATATCCCATTCGCATATTGATCACCTTTACTTTCCTAGTATATTAGCATTATACCACTCCCAGGAACAAAAATAAAGAAGTTCAGTCTCATAATAATTTTTGGCATAAAAATTGCAAAGACCTAAGGGAGCTTAAGTCTTTGCAAGTAATACGTGAATATCCGCTTTTATCTTCCGCCTTTATCATAGGGCTTACCTACGGCTTTAGGTGCTACGGATTGTCTGCTGAATGCGACTAAGGCAATAATTGTTAGGACGTAGGGCAAGGCAAAGAAGACTTCATTCGGTAGTTGAGCTAGTAAATCAAATCTCGAGGAGTATAAAGCGAAAATTCTCGAGAATCCGAAAAACAGTCCTGCTCCAAGAACCCCAGCGGGCTTCCAACGACCGAATATAAGAGCTGCTAAGGCAATAAATCCAGTGCCTCCGATACTCATAACTGTATATTGAATATCCTGAGTCAGCACCAGAATTCCGCCACCTAGTCCTGCTAGAGCTCCGGAGATTACAACACCTATATAACGCATTTTAAACACGCTTACCCCCATACTATCCAAGGCGTGGGGATGTTCTCCCGCCGCTCTAAGTCGTAGTCCAAAAGGGGTTTTGTATAATACGAACCAGCTTGCCACCACTAAAATAATAGCCAAATGCACCGTCAGATATACCCGGGTAAATAAAACATCACCAATAAAGGGAATGTCACTCAAACCATAAAAGGTATACCGTTGAAAGCTTTGAGAGAAACTAGCGGTTCTTTGTTGTTCAAATATAACTTGTGCAAGATAAATCGTTACTCCGGTTGCTAACATGTTGATCGCAACCCCTGAAATAATCTGATCTGCCTTTGCATGGATACTTAGATAGGCATGAATTAAGGAAACTACGCCCCCAACTAAAGCACCGAGCAAAATCGCTATCCATGGGGCCAAATCCGTATAAGGCTGTAAAAAAACCAGTGCTGTGGCTGCGGTAAATCCGCCGAACATCATCAACCCTTCCAAACCGATATTTACAATTCCTGATCTTTCAGAAAACATACCACCTAAGGAAGTTATGATAATCGGAGTGGAGAAAACCAGTGTAAGTGCTAACATAGAATATACTAACTCCATTATTCTTCCCCCTCCTCTACCTTAAGTTTTTTCAAGCCCTGTTTAATAGGATGTTTCATCGCAACGAAAACGATAATAATGGCAATGATAATAATTGCGATATCTCTTGGTATTCGGCTGATCTGCATAATGGTTTGCGAGGCTTTCAAACCACCAAACAACAATCCTGCTAAGACCGATCCCAAGGCCGTACTTCCACCTACAAGGGCCACAGCAATCCCATCAAAACCATAATTTTCAAAGTGACCCAGGACTCTACCGTAGCCAAAGGTTCCAACAACAAGAATGGCTCCTGCAATTCCCGATAAGGCTCCGGCAATGGTCATGGAGAGCGCTGCGTTCCTCTGTACTTTCATACCCGCATATTCCGATGCTAAAGGATTAAATCCTACGGATTTCAACTCATAACCGAAAGTGGTTTTGTTGATGATAAAGTAAAAGAGCAACGCACAAAATATTACCACTAAAAAGCCCCAATGGAGCCTGGAGTTGTTTGTTATAGAAGAAAGAAAATCACTTTGTAATGTGGCTTTTGCAGGCAAATCTGCAGTTCGAGTAGTGGTACTTTCAGGAAGCGCCCGAATATAGTAGTTTGAAACATATAACGCTGCGTAGTTAAGCATAATGGTAACAACCACTTCATGGACTCGAAACTTTGCTTTTAATATCCCGGGAATGAACCCCCATGCAGCCCCTCCTAAGGCTCCGGCAAGAATAACAACAACAGGAAAAATTACCGCCGGCAAGTCCATTAATAGACCTGCATAGCTTGCGGTTAGGGCTCCGATCATAACCTGCCCTTCGGCACCGATATTAAACAGGCCTGTTCTAAAGGCAAAGGATACAGAAAGACCTGTTAAAATTAACGGAATAGAATAAACAAAAAACTCTCCGAAATAACGGGCATTGAAAGCGGTCTGATCCGTAAACAAATTCGGAAGGTTTATTCCTGTAACGGCTCTAATAAAAGAGGTGAAAAGATCTAAAGGGTTTAGCCCACTGATAATCATAATCACAGAACCTGCTAAAAACCCTAACAGAATTGCAATTACAGGAATTATGAAACCATGATATTTCTCATTCGATAAAAATCCCCGCAGTTTATTCATCCTCTTTCACCTCCTTTTTCTTCGATCCCGCCATCATGAGTCCCAGTTCATTTTCATTGGTCTCATTCGCCCGTACGGTATCCACAATTTCTCCTTCATAAATTACAGCTATTCGGTCAGAAAGATTAAGGACTTCGTCCAGTTCAAGGGACATTAGAAGAATCGCTCTCCCTTTATCCCGCTCCTCAATTAATCGTTCATGTATATACTCGATGGCTCCAACATCCAATCCCCTAGTAGGTTGCGCTGCAATTAAAAGTTCCGGGGAGCGGTACAGTTCTCTGGCTACAATAGCCTTTTGCTGATTTCCCCCGGACATTCCTCTGGCATTGGACGAACTGCCCTGACCGCTTCGAACATCAAATTCTTCAATAAGCTGATCGGAAAACTCCCGGATTTTAGAGAACTGTAAAATCCCATTTTCAGAAAAAGGAGATTGAAAATAGTTCTGCAAAATCATATTTTCTTCCAAGGTAAAGTCGAGAACCAACCCTCTTTTTTGGCGATCTTCAGGAATATGTCCGATTCCTTTAAGGGTTTTTTCCCGAGTGCTCAAGTTTTCAATGGCTTCACCATTAAGTAAAACCGAGCCCTTTTCCACCTTTCGAAGACCCGTAATCGCTTCCATTAGTTCCGATTGACCGTTCCCGTCGATTCCTGCCACAGAGGTTATCTCTCCTGCTCGAACCTTTAGGTTCAGTCCTTTAACAGCGTCCAACTTCCGACTATTTTTAACCCATAAATCTTTGAGTTCCAGGACAACATCCTTTGGCTTAGCCGGTTCTTTTTCCACTTCAAAGCTTACCTCCCGGCCGACCATCATTTCCGCCATTTCCTCTTCGGAGGTTTCAGCTACATCTACGGTCCCAATATATTTTCCTTTTCTAAGAACCGTGCATCGATCAGCAACATCTTTTATTTCTTTAAGCTTGTGGGTAATCAGCACAATGGTTTTCCCTTCTTTTACCAGATCCTTCATGATTTTCATAAGTTCTCTGATCTCCTGGGGGGTCAATACGGCAGTGGGTTCGTCCAATATCAGTATATCCGCTTTACGGTAAAGGGTCTTTAAAATTTCTGCTCTTTGTTGCATCCCTACAGAAATATCAATAATCTTTGCATCCGGCTCCACCCTGAGTCCATATAAATCGCTGATCTCTTGAACCTTCTCCCGCGCTCTTTTCAAATCAATCCTTCGAAAAGATTTTCGTGGCTCCTCGCCTAAAATAATATTTTCTGTGACAGAGAAAGCCTCCACTAATTTAAAGTGTTGATGGACCATTCCAATCCCCAACTTATCTGCAACTTTAGGACCGGTAATTTCCACCTTTTCACCCCGGACTTTGATTTCCCCCTTTTCCGGTTGATAAAGTCCAAAAAGCACACTCATCAGTGTGGACTTTCCCGCACCGTTTTCTCCAAGTAAAGCATGGATTTCTCCTTCTTTTACTTTAAAATCTACCTGATCATTTGCTTTAATACCTGGGAATTCTTTGGTGATTCCTAACATTTCAATTGCGTACGCCATAATATTTCTCCTATCTATATAATATTATAGTAATATTTCATATCCCCCTGCTGCATTACCTGCCTTTTAATTTTTCGTTGCAACTTAGAGGATATTGTAATCAATTTTATCCATTCCGTAAAAACGAATTGTTGTTAGAGCTAGAGCGCCACTACAATTCTATACCCACTGCCTACTATCTTCGTATATTCTGTCCAGTCCTTAACTACGATTGAAATTACTAATGCTTCTATTATTTTGTGATGTGTTACTATATTTTGATTATACTACAAAAGGTAAAATGCTTACAACTTCTTCTCTGAAAAAATGAATAACACCCCTTCAGAATACGTTATACTTTTCATCCCATGAAGAAAAGATTCGCTAAAAAAACCAAGACTATAAAATCTTGGTTTTTATAGCGAAATATTTAGTTCATTACTCCTCTATTAACTTTAATCTCTAATCTCTTTATAACCTTTGTCTACTCTTGTAATCTTGAAGGTAACGATGGCACTTCAATTTCACCGGATACAATTTGATCAATATAGTTTTGCACTTCAGCTATAATGTCATCACTTAAGTTAGGATTTTCTTCCGGTAAGGAAACTCCCTCATTCTCTAAATCAAACTCAATAATATCTCCTCCCGGGAAATTTCCTTCGTAGGTCATAACCGCAACTTCATAAGCCGCAACGTCTACTCTTTTCATCATGGAAGTAAGAATCGCAGAGTTCTCGCCGTCATAAATTCCGTCTTCATATTGGTCTCGGTCAACTCCGATGGCCCATACGTCGTCTCCGTCGCCTCTTCGTTCCATGGCTTCATTGATCATACCGTTACCGGATCCTCCGGCGGCATGGTAAATTACGTAAGCACCATCATCAAACATGATGGATGCAATAGATCCTCCGGTGGAAGGATCGGAAAAGTCTCCTACATATTCCACTAAAACGTTCATATCAGGATCTACAGCCCAAACCCCTGCTTCGAAACCGGCCTCAAACTTTTGAATCAGTTCAAAGTCCACGCCACCGATATAACCTACGGTGTCTTCTCCTGCTTCTTGAGCGGTTAGAGCGGCTGCAACACCAACAAGGAAGGAACCTTGCTCTTCTGCAAAAATTGCATTTACAATATTATCTCTTTCAACGACTGCATCAATCAATAAAAAGTTTTGATTCGGGAAGTTGTCCGCTACTTGACCGATAGCATCTTCAAATAAAAAACCTGGAGCTACGATTAAGTCCACTTGGTCATCGGCAAAACTGGATAAGTTTGGAATGTAATCCGCATCGGCTTCGGATTGAAGATAGTTGGTCTCCGCACCATACTCATCGGCAAAATCCTGGATCCCTTCCCAGGTTCCCTGGTTAAAGGATTGATCATCAATTCCACCGGTGTCTGTTACCAGCCCTACAAAGAAATCTTCCACGTACTCGTCTTCATCATTGTCATCATCAGGATCAACCGCTTCACCGTTGTCGTCGGGATCCACATCTTCTCCATTGTCCTCACCATTACCGCAACCGGTTAACGCAAGTGTCATGGCTAACAGTGCTACTAATACTAAAACCCATAAATTTTTCTTCATTTTTCTACCTCCCCTAATTTTAATATTTTAAACTTTTAACACTGAGTTAAAGAGTCCAAAATTCAGTCCTGCGTTGCATGGACCTTAGTCTCATTATAATATAGTAAAATGTAAAAAGCAACGTTCATTTCGTCTTAAGCCCATAAATTTAAAAACAAACCCCACCCCTTGACTAACTCTGGATCTTGTAGTCATAAAGGTAGGGTTTTTATTAAAGTACAATTGTTAATTACTGCGTAAAATGACACTTTGCTGCATCGGGATTTAGCAGTCTTCCGGCTCTCCAACGGCATAATCCGCTGCACGTAATATTTCAATAGCTTTTTTAAGATTCTTTTCACTAACCATTACCACCGGACCGGTACAACCCATCCCGCTTTCTGCGTATATGTTATTCTTCCATAGCTCCTGTACCGCATCTTCCAACTCCATGATGTCAATTCCTGATAAAGAACCGGTAACCACTTCTTTAGGGGGTTGCTTTACCTCTTCTTCATCATCGGATTTTTTAGTGGCCTTTGTCAAGGAGTTCAAGATTTCTTTTAACCCGGCTTTATTGGCTTTGTCATACTCTTCTTTTACTCTTTCCTCTAGCCGACCGTTAACAAGATCCGCTGCATATTCCAGAGCTTTCGCTACCACCGGCGTTCCTGATGCTCTTGAAAGGATTAAAATATTTTTATCATAACCCTCTCCGATTCCCGGTCCATAACCATAGCCCAGGGCCTCATAATCTCCACCGGTATGAAAGGAAGAAAATATTTTCATGAAAATATTTCCCGTTAGTGTATCCTGTACCATCACATCCGGGCTCCCTGCCAACAGATCATTCCCTCGCATAACCACACCGCCGTCGGCTCGCATGGATTCAGAAAACTCCATGTCATATCCGTTTTCCACTAACTTGTTGAGGGCTTTTTCCACCTGCCGGGCACCATCCACGTTCAATATCCCGACTTTCGGTTTTTGAACACCGGAAGCCTTTGCTGCGATCATACCGTGAATTGCGTTTCTTACCATAGCTTCCGTACGATCCGGGGCCGAAGTTCCTGTAGTTGTAGCTAAATACATTTCCTTCCCTTTTCCAGGAGTAATTACTTTTCCAACGGTGGAAACCCCGATGGGAAAATTATAATGCATCGTTACACAAGCCTGAATTTTTTTCGAGGCTAACAACTCTTCCATGATGTTATGCATGGTAGCTTCCTCTGTCGCTTCAACCACCTCTAAATCCGTGTTCACTTTGGGACCGATCAATACCACATCAAATTTTCCGGATTTCGCTGCCTGTTCCGCACCTTTAACCAGGTTTTCAACCCCATGTTCGCTGCCTAAAGTAGTTAAACCAACGGTTACTTTTTCACCAAAGTCTCCGGTCTCAATACCCTTCGCAATGTCATTAAACACTTTACCAATTTGCCTTTTGATCTGTTTGTGTTCTTCTGTCACTCCATTCACCGCCTTTCATAGTCGAAATCCTATTTATTCACTCATTAAATTCTTAGCAAAATCCTTCATGGTTTCAGCGATCATTGATCGGATCTCTGTTTCTGAAACTGCTGCCCCGCTTTCTTCTACTTTCCCGGAGTTTTTCTCTAGGATTACAGATACTCCATCAAACTGATTCGTCATTCTTGCCAGGAAAAGACTCCCTTTTCCTACAATCATCGCCCGCTTGATTTCATCATTCTTAAAAGATTCTAAAGCCGGTCCTATATAAGGAACTCCTGAAGGGATGTGCCCCTGGGTTGGAGCCCAACCGGGCATTCCATGTTTGCTTCCGAAGGTTGCCACATCTTTACGTTCCATCTCTTTTCTCTTTACCCCAAGGGCTGCAATCATTTTGTAATTGGAAGCTGGGACATCTCCTGCACCTGCGGGCTTTGTTATGTCAGGATTTTGCATTTCAACAGAATATTTATCCACATCGGTAATTTTCAGTCCACCTTTGTCTAAAGGTGCCGTGATCAATGCAGTAATTACGGCTTGTGGTGAAGAACCGGTTCCAACCGTATGACGACCTACTAAATCCGTACGGATCACTGGATGAACTCCATCATTTTTTGTTACAAGCACGGCAAACCCACCGATTACATCTTCCAGAATCGGCATATCCTTTTTTAAGTGATCCTTACCGTTCATACCTAGCTTTGCAACAGCTCCACCAGCAGCTACTAAAACATTTTCATAAACGCCAGCTTGCACAAGAGCAGCTGCCTCAATTAAGGCATGGGTTGGTGCTGCACAAAAAGCTCTAAGATCCGATCCGGTAGCATTCACTGCACCGATCATTTCAGCGATAGATTTGGCAAAGTTGCCACCACCCCGTTGATTGATATCTCCGCAGGCTTCTTCTGAGCATTCGATAACATAATCAATATCTTCTACATTGATTTCATTTTTAGCAATTAAATTCTCAGCCGCTAATACTCCAGAGGCTTTTACCGCTAAATTTTCAAACATTACATGGGCATTCAGGTTCGGATCGGTTTCATGAGCTCTTTTAACGCAACCCACCACTTGATCATTATGATAAATTGCTTCCGCGGCAAAATGATCAATGGATTTTTGAATATCCTCCATAGCTTCCCCATCTTTTAATTTTGCTATATGTTCTTCCTTAACTAAGGGATGAGCTTCCAATTTCTTTTTAATTTCTTTGCTAAAACTGCTTTCAATCATTACCAAGTCAAACACATCGGATATTTTCATTAGACCGATAAATTCGTCCTGGGGCATGATTTCTCCGAATTGACCGAAACGCTCTGCCCCTTCCACTTTTTTATCGTACCAAGGCATTTCATAATCATTTAGAGCTTCCGGTTTTATTGTTCCGATATAAGTTTGATTCGGCGGATAAGACACCACTTCTTCAAAGCTTCGTAAATGCTGGGGTAATTTTTTTAAATACTCGGATTCCGGGTTGGTTCTTCTTTCTCCCGTTTGCGTGGTTCCGCTATGGGCAATCATGTCCGGGGTGTGAACTAATACATAACCCGCTCCTTTTAATACTGAATAATTCATAACTGTCACCTCCATAAATTTTAGCAGTTTTTAAATTACCAGCTACTCCGGTGGAATAGCTGGTAATTGATATTCATGGTACTTCATGTTTTAATCGCCTTAGTCAAATACGGTTTGTCCGCTAACTTCCGTTGTCAAAGCTTCTAAAGAACGTTCAACAATCTTTCGGCGTAAAGCTTTTGCTTCTTCAGGGTCTAAAGCCGGATTTCCTAATGGGTGGGGGATCGCAATTGCCGGAACAATTCGGTTCGCTCCTACCGTTAAGGAAATCGGTACTACTGTACAAATGTGAACTACCGGAATGCCGGCCCGTTCAATTTCTTTTACCATCGTTGCACCGCAACGCGTACAAGTACCTCAGGTGGAGGTTAATATAACCGCATCCACACCGTCTTTGATCAACTCTTGGGAAAATTCTTCCGCAAAAGCTTTAGAGCTTCCAACAGAAGTTCCGTTTCCGGTTGTAGTATAGAAATAGTTGTGAAGTTCTTTGATTTTTCCTTCAGTCTCAAGGTCTCTTAATACATCTACCGGCAGCACGCAGTCTGCATCAGCGTTCGCATAAGTGGGGTCATATCCACCATGTGCGGTTTCATGACTGGCCTCATCCAAGTCACTCAAGTCATCAATAGAGTATTTTCCGTATTTTGATGCACTGGAAGATTCAATTCTGTCAGGATTCCCTTTCGGAACAATTCCTCCCGAGGTTACTAGTGCAACCTTTGCTTTTGAGATGTCTTTAACCGGAGGTAGTGGGTCTACACGATCAAAACTCGGCATAGGATATTCTGTCGTAAATCCTTCTCCAGACATTTTTTTCATCAACATATCTACGGCTCTTTTGGAACCTCTTGTTTTATGGAAATAATTCTTTCGAATACCCATAGGGATATAGTTATCCTCTTCAGGACTTCCAATCTCCTCATTTTTAAGCATTTTCACTGCCAGTTTCCCCATTAAAGGGATGGCTTTTCGCATCTTTGCTGCAGAGTTTCCGGTTTCGATAATATGCACCGACTTTTTAAACATATCAGCACCGGGGTTTTCCGGGTACATTCCTGTCATACTTGGAATGTTTAGTTCGCTTTTTACAGCGTCAGCAATCGTTCCGCAAGCTACACCATAACGGCCCGCATTAAAAGCAGGTCCGGCGATGAAAAGATCTGCATCGTACTTTTTTACCATTTCCAACACATCTGCCTTGGCTTCTTCAAGGTTTTCATTAAAGTAAGAGTCACCGCAAATAATGGTCGCGACAATTTCCCCTTCATCTTTTAGGGCTGTTTGCAGGGCCATACCAGGGCCTACTACCCCTTCTCTCACTTCCGGTTTCATACCCGCTTTTTCTTCTCCGCCGATACCGCCGAAAAATTGATTTATATAATGGACAATTCTTTTTTTACTCATTATTTCCCCCCTCTCTAAATTTTACGGGAACTGAATTAATCATTAAACTTTCCAAATTCTCCTCGGATTTCTTCCATTTCTTCAATGATCTCATCAACTTCAAGAACCATTTCCATCATTCCGATTTGATCATCATATACAGTTTCATCTACAGCACTTTTGAAAGTTTCTTCTACTGCGTGAAATACTCTTAGTCCCAACTGGACTCCTGCTAATGGACCTGCAAAGGTTGGATCTCCGTTTGTTACGGTTTCTGCGGCTAATCCGGCAGCTTCAGCTTCCGCTGCTCCGATTACGATTACCATGTTTTCCGCACCGTGTTTTTCCGTAAGATCTTTAACTCTTTGCTGATTTTCTAAATCCATAGCACCTGCAGCCGTTCAGACAAAACACTCCGTGGAAGAATAAACCACTTCGGAGTCAGTGCTTTTTAAGCATTCTTCGATAGCCGGTCCTGGAATACCGTCTCTATCGCCAATGATGATGATTTTCTTTCCATCAAATACTGACATATTTACCATCCTCTCGTTTTTAATTTATATTTCTTATAGTAAGGTTTAAACATGTGTTAGCAATTTTTTTCCTTAACTTTAGATAATGGGTTCGTTTGTTAATATACAATCATAATTTTTGAAATTAATTTCCCTTACTGGTTAATTTCACAAAGCCGGTTTCGTTGGTAGCTCCGGTGATTGCTTGTATTTCAACCTCAATGCTGCCGTCGGCCCGCAGGCTTCCATCAAATCCTCCTGCAATGGAATCTACGTAGTCGGTCATTCCAATAATTTTTTTCATCGGAGGCAGAAGAATCACTTCATTAGCATTTCCGTTGGTTACCACCGCATCGGCTTTTGGATCCGCGTCGGCTAAAGATTGGGACGCGCCATCCCTTCCTGCATATTCATCGGTAACAATTACGGTTTTCACATTTTTCTCTTCAATTTTCTTGCAATTCATAATCAAATCCGTATCAGGATTTCCAAAGCCTTCCTGAGAAACAATGGCCCCGTCCAAACCTAAATATTCCGTAAGCTTTGCGGTCCAATTGGAAGATCGCTCTTTGTCCGCAAGATAAACATTTTCATTGGTAATAATCACCCCAACAAAGTTGATCTCTTTACCATGTTTTTCATAAAGATCTTCAATAATCCCATTATTTAAGTGTACATAGGTTGGGTTTTTGTCACAAGCAGAAACGCAGTTCCCACTGACAATAGCTCCATCCATGATTTCCGTGGGATATAGCAGTGTGGGCACAATTTTTTTTGCATCCACGCCATAGACGTAGGTGTCATGAAGCAAGCCTTGTGTTTGAAGCATGTACACATATCCGATTTTCGGTAAATCCGGATATTCTTCAACGGACTCTAATAGCGGTTTAGTTTCATATTCTTGAACTTCATCGGCCTCAAGTTCTTTAGCAAGTTCTCCTAAATACTGAGCGGCTTTAAATCCGATGGTTCTTACCGCTTCTTCATGATCGTACTGCTTCACACCTTCTACCGGGTTTGCCACAACAACTACATTATGGGTTTGAGAAAACGGAGAATATTCTGCTCCGGGGCCGGACATATCAATAATCCCTTCCTGAAAACCTACAATTTTACCCGCAGTAACTACTGCAACATTTTTAAGTGCGTGAGTTGTACCGCTACCGACGGTGTCCACTTTGCTTAACATTCCTGGAAAAATCCCTCCGGGTCCTTCAACTTTCACCCGTGGTTCGATTACATCCTTTACCGGTGTAATTCGCACTTCATCTCCTGGATGGGTAATATCGATATCAATGGATTCAATATGCTCATCTCCACCAATAGCCTCTAACATTTCTTCTTTGTTAACAAAAAGTGTTTTGTTCTCAACCTTTGTAGTATCACCAAACTTCACATCTTCAATAAAAATTCTGCCTAACTTAAGCTTCAAAACCTTCACCTCCCTTTTTAATTAAAGACCTGCAAAGCCATCTCTACAGGCCTTCTAAAACCTTAAACAAACTTTTTAATCATCGCTTCTACGTTTTCCTTAGAAGCTTCATCTTTAGTAACCTCTTCTTTCTTCTCTCCATTTTCATAAATGGCAATGGTAGGAAGCCCTAAAACTTTTTGTTTGATCGCCAATCTTCTGGCTTTGGTTGTATCAAGCTTTACAAATTTCACTTGATCTCCATAGACCTCTTCTAAGGCTTCAATATCCGGCATTAAGGCTTTACAAGGTTCACAACCTTCGCTCCAGAAATCTACTAAAACTGTTTTTTCTTCTTGCAATACTTCTTCTTCAAAGTTGCTCTTATCTACAGCTAGCATTTCATTCACCTCCTTGAAAGGGTTGATTTTAGGCTTTATTTATTTTTTATTATATAATTCACTAAGAAGTGAAATATAACCTTAACTATTCTTCAAAAGCGTGTTCAATATATTTTTCCGCTTGGATAGCGGCAACAGCTCCATCTCCTACGGCAGTAGCTACCTGTCTTAGGGTTTTCTCACGAACATCCCCCGCTGCAAATACTCCCGGTATGTCGGTATGCATATTATCATTTGTAATAATGTATCCCGCCTTAGATAACTCCATTTTTCCTTTAAATAAATCGGTTTCTGGAATGTAACCTACAAATATGAAGATTCCAAAAGTTCCGTCTTCCTCATCTGCTTCGTGTTCAGTAACTTCCCCAGTATTCAGGTTTTCAAACACAATAGATTCTACCATGCCGTCCCCTTTAATCTCTTTAACTTGCGTGTTCCAGATAAAGTCAATTTTCTCATTTTTAAAAGCTTTTTCCTGAATTGACTTCGCCGCTTTTAGTTCTTCACGTCGATGGACAATGGTAACTTTTCGGGCGAATTTTGATAAGTGGATGGCTTCTTCCACGGCAGAGTCTCCGCCTCCAATGCAAAACACTTCAAAGTCACTGAAGAAATCTGCATCACAAGTCGCACAGTAGGAAACCCCTTTACCCGTTAACTCAACTTCTCCGGGAGCACCTAGTTTTCGTGGAGTTGCACCCGTCGCTACAATTACAGATTTTGCTTTATACGTTCCTTTATCTCCTGTAAGAACTTTGATTTTATCTTCTAGGTTAACTTCTTGAATGGTGTCTTTTTCAATCTCTGCACCAAATTCTTTACATTGTTCCACCATTCTTGCTACTAGATCCGGCCCTGTGGCATTTTCAATGGACCCTGGATAGTTGGCAACTTCATCGGTGGTGGCGATTTGGCCGCCGGGCTTCTCTTTTTCCAATACTAGGGTAGACATTCGATCCCTTGCTGCATATAATCCTGCGGTTAAACCTGAAGGTCCTGCGCCAATAATAATAACGTCATAAATTTTTTCCATGCTTTCACCCCTTGATTTGATTTTTGATGGTTTTCATAAGTATATATACTCAAGCTTATGCTTGAAACGCCGACTACTTCGCTGACTCTAAAGCTCCTTTGATTAAATGATAATCAATTTCCTGAAAATCACTTAAAAGATCTTGCCTAAGACCTTGGGTGCGGTCTTGAATAGAAAAAAATTTTTTTGTGGTTTCTATACTGTCTTCAATCATTGTTACCGATTGGTAATTCAAGGATTTTGCCTTCCTTGAAATAAGAAGACTTTTATACGGTGTTTCATTTGGCTTAATACTTCCCGAAAGAGGATGAGATAAAAGTTCGTGCCCTTTATGAATTTGGTCCCGGGCATAGTATAAAACCTCCAGGTAACTTCCATCAAGATATAGCAGGAATTTTCTGTTTTGATACATGCTTTTTACTAAAGGATTATTGGTTACAAGCAAATAATTCACGCCCACCCTCCTTTTCTTTTTGAAAGAAATTTCTTTCAATTTATACAAACAAAAACAGAGGAACTATGACAACGCCCGGTTGCATAATCCACTCTGTTCGATTTACCTGAGAGTTTATTCCCAAAATGTCTTGGGCTTTGCTCCTTCGGTGCACTTTATGTGCTTTCCAGAGAACTGTCCAAGTACGGTCCTTTTGCCTGAGAGATTCACTAAAAAATGGGGTTTTTAGTTTATTCCTTCGGCGCCCGGGTTGTTTCCCGAGTCTCTCCCACACTCTTCATCCAGTGTTCTGCTATGAATTTTTAACTTCACAGTCATTATAATATAGATAATTTAAAAGAGCAATAACTTTTAATGAAATTTTAATATTTTTTTAACGAACTTCTTTTTAATATTAATTTCCTCTATTCTCCACCTAAAAATCCGAATCCTCTTTCAACATCATAGGAAAGTTCCATTGCCTTAATACTTCATAAATCACGACTGCGCATGCATTCGATAAATTAAGGGAACGGGCTTTTTCAATTTGCATCATGGGTATGGTGATATTGTTTTCAGGACTTTCTCTTAAAATCTTCTCAGGGATCCCTTTGCTTTCTTTTCCAAACATGATATACAGATCCTCATAGCTTTGATAATTGACATCACTGTAGAGGCGATGAGTTTTGGTCGTTGCATAAAAGATGTTTTTATCCTGATGCTTCTGATTAAATTCTTGATAGTTTTTGTAGTAATAAACTTTTAAAGAACTCCAATAATCGAGGCCCGCCCGTTTTACTGCCTTTTCTTCGAGGGAAAACTTAATAGGCCCGATGATGTGTAAAGTGGTATCGGTTACGACACAGGTTCTAGCGATATTACCGGTGTTTTGAGGGATTTCCGGTTCTAATAATACGATATTCAACGACATGATCCATCTCCTTTATAATCTGCTTCTTAATTACTTAATTCTTGCGGGATTACTAATACAACATTTTACTCTACCCCGGGATAAATGTCTATAAAGCTTAAATAAATGGGTATGATTTATTGTATATTCTTTAAAACTATTTCATAAAGGCGGTGGGTAACAATGAACACTCCTGAAAATCAAAGCACCTTTAATATCACTCATATTTACCACAGCGGGGTAATGATTGAAACCGAAGAAAAACTTCTTATCTTCGATTATTTTCATGAAAACGGCGCATTTGATGAAAAAGAATTTTTAAAGCTTCTACGACATCATGGGCATAAGGATTTTTATTATTTCGCAACCCATGGTCATCCCGACCACTTTACCCAAAAGATCCTCACTCAAGATTTTCAAAGTTCACAGGGCATGACCCGATATGTGTTCAGCGACGATTTAAAGACATATCATCAGGCTCACAGCAACATCACCCTTTGCCGGTCTTATCAGGACTTTGTAATTGACGGTTTACGAGTCAAGACCTTTGGCTCTACGGACCAAGGGGTTTCATACTTAATTGAAATTCCCCCAGAAAACAAATTAATCTTTCACAGCGGAGATTTAAACTGGTGGCATTGGAAAAATTTCTCCGAAGAAGAGAAGTTGCAGGAAAAGAAAGACTTTTTAGCAGAAATCAATAAACTCAAAAACCATTTGATTGCGAAGAACTCAACGCTGGATATCGGCTTTGTTCCCATAGACCCAAGACTTGAGGAGTTCTATGCCCTGGCCGGCAATGCTTTCTTAAAAGAAATTACACCGAAAATAATGTTCCCTCTTCACTTTCGTAAGAATTATTCCATAACAAAGGAATATAAGTCCCAATGTAACTTTCCGGAAATTTTTCAAAGCATTGCCCATCCATTGGAGCATTTTATTCTACAGTACTAATCTTTCTTCCCACTAAAAAATAATCTTTTTAGTAAAGAGTGTTTGACATGTACTGCTTTAACAGGGCATAATTCCTGGCAGCAAAAACACCTTATGCAGTTCCTCAAATCTGCATAGGGTTTTTTATTTTTCATTCGGATCACTTGGGCCGGACAGACTTTTGCACAGTCCCCGCAGGAAATACACTGCTCATGATCAAAAGTGGGTTTTGGTAATAAAACACTGTTTATGGGACCCTCCAAGAATTGAGGGACCCTCCCTTTTGCAAAATTCAGATCAACAATATCCGGTGTTTTGAACGGTTCTAACATAAAGTTTTCAGGAAGGATCCCCTGGATATTTATCTTAGCAAAGTCCTGATCAAGCAGCCCTCTTTCAACAGATCGCAGTATTGTAGGAACTGTGAAAGGATCGATATTAACCAACTGACAGGCCACAACGTCTAAAGCATAGGGGCTGGATGAACCAATCACTGCCCCTACTTTTCTAAGATCCCCAGCGGAAGGCCCTTCCCCTTCCATTCCTATAATACCATCCATAAATGAAAGTACCGGGGTTTTATAGTTGCAGACATCCACTAACATATTGGAAAAGTTTTTCAGTTCCGGGTACTGAAAGTGATACTCCGCTTTGATCAGCCCAGGAACAATTCCATACATGTTTTTTACCGCTCCTGTAAACTTCATCATCCCATGGGTCTTCAGTTTTGATACAGAAATCACTTTATCCACCTGTTCAAGCACTTCTATAGCAGTGATATCCGTTAATATTTCAGCACCGGGGTTGGGTTTTGTAATTTCCGCTGTATTATAGTTTAATTCAAAGCCACTATGCTCTGCCATTGCTTCTATTCCGCAGACTCTATAAACCCCCCGGAGCAAGGTTTTGTTAAAGGGTCCCCCGGGACTGTCTGCAATAATAATATCACAGCCATATTCTTTAAGGATATCTCCCAAAGCTTTTACAAATATTGGATGTGTGGTAACCCCTTCCTCAGGATTTTTTTTCATCAACAGGTTTAGTTTTAACAGTATTTTTTCCTTTGGTTTTACATACTTGGTAAGCCCTCCTAAATCTTCAATGTTTTTATTTATAGCCTCTTTCACTTCCAGATACTGATATTGATCACAGGGTTGTAAAGAAACCGTATTCATTTGATCACCTATTTCTTTCACTTTGGATTTATCTGTAATAAAAATCATATTCTTTTAAGATTATTTATCTATTGAAATTGACAAAGCTTTAACGTTGTTTTATACTTAATATAAAGAATCCGTTATGATCGTTTAAAATTTAAAAGGTGGTGTAACCATGAACAAACTGATCGAAACTTTGAAAGAAAATGACTGTAAGGTCACCCTTCAACGTATTGCTATTTACGAAACCCTTAAAGACACCAAAACCCATCCCAATGCGGAGACCATCTACAAACAACTGTCTCCCAAGTATCCCACAATCAGCCTAGCAACAGTTTACAAATCCTTAGAATTATTCGTATCCCTCGGCTTGATTCAGGCGATTAATGTGGAGGAAAACAGTTTTCGCTATGATGGCAACTCCAAACCCCATCCCCACCTCATTTGTTCGAACTGTAAGAAAGTAGAAGATCTTGATGAGCATCCGTTCTCCGATCTTGGCCAACAGGTGGAAGCCCTGTCCGGTTACCAAATTGAAAAACAACAGCTAAACTTTTATGGCTACTGTCCCGACTGTATTCAAAAATCTTAATTGCTTTTTTAGAAAAGAATAGTAAAGAAAGGCTTTTCCTAAGGACACTCCTGAGAGGCCTTTCTTTTTTGATTGTAGGCTTCCTTTGCCAGACGCCATTGTTCCCGGGCTTTCAGTTTAATATTCCGATGGTATTTTATCTCCTTGTGATCCACTACTTTCCCGAACCAGTTAATGGCTTGTTGGTAATTTCCGAGCTTTCGGTTTAGTTCTCCGATCAAATAGATCATGGGCACCTCTTCAATGGTTTCGATGGGTAAAGGCTCATTTTCATAGGCTTTACTATAGGCTTTCAAAGCATTTTCCATAAAAACCGTCTCTTTATCCGACCCCATTTCCCGGTAGGTCCAAGCCAGTTTTAAGCAAAGCCCTCCGATGTAACCCTGACTTTTTTGAAGCAAGGCCGCAGTTGCCAAAGCCAATTTATAAGCGCTTTCCACATCTTCCAGGGAACGGATTCCTCCATAGCTTCTCTTTATCCACTTCGAAGATATCCCCTGCTGTATAATTGGTATTTCTTGTTTTGTAATATTATCAAACTCTGATTCCGTAGCGCTGTATCCGCATTCAGGACACACCCAAACATGATAATGGATGGGACTGATTCCTTCATATTCTACAAAAAAGTCTTCATGGCGTTTTATTACCTTCAGTCGTCGATTTCTGGTTTTTTTAGTTGTAAATGAATTTTTACAAACCGGACAATCCACGTCTTTATCATATAGTCGCATATCCATTTTTATGCCTCCAAATTTTTATGTCCAATATATCTCTACATGGTCTCCTTCTTGTAATTCATCCAAAAAACCGGCTCTTCTTCCATTCAACGTCATCACAAGCTTTCCTTTCGCTTCCTTGCGATCAAAGTCGATATGATCAAAGATATCAGTGAAAATCACCGGCCATTTATTCGTCAAAATCTCAACCGGATTTTTATTAACATGAATTTTTATTCGCTTCCGATTTTTAACGGAATCCTTTTTTTCGCTTTCCTTCCGGTCAAAGTTTCTCCCCATTCCTTTATTAGTTTCTAAAAATTTTTTTTCCATCACTTCTTTTGAAGGGTTTTCTCCCTCTTTTAGGTCCCTATTTTCGCTGTTCCCCTCTTTATAAAGGACAATCTTATCAAGCTCTCCCACCTTAGCGTCAAGAGACTTCTTTTGGTCATTAACATAAAATGTGTAGTTTTCATGCCACTTTTCCGGTAATAAAGTCCTTAAGGTGTAGGTGCTCTTGTTCCTTGTGTGGTTGTACTCAATATGAATCCTATCCCGGTTTTTAATCGGAGCGTCAATTCCTACAATACTTTCGTTCAAAATAATACAAACACTCTGGTCTTCCGGAGAAGCAATTTGCATTTTTCGACCCTCGAGGATTATCGTTACTTCTTTAGGAGCCCCTGGAATAAATGTCCTTGGGTCAACGTTGGCTAGAGCCAGAGCATCTCCTACTTTAAGATTATTCCGTTGAAACATTTTTAACCTTTTATTATTTACGTCGATTTCTATAAAATTTTCCCCATGGTCCTTCATGGATTTTCGAAAGATTCCTAGAGGCGTAATCGCCTCTGGACCGGTTAGGTTTATCGTGTTAAAAGTAAAAGCTTCAATATCTTCAATGGTTTTCATTACCACTCGATTATCCGGCAAACCAAGATGACGGGCAATCCCTTCCGAAATTCCTGGAATTTGACTTCCCCCGCCGACAAGAAAAACAGCACTGGTAGCTTTTCCATTGATCTCCATAATTTCCTTAGCAATTTTTTCAGCAACAGAATCAATCCTGCCCCTAATTTTCTCCAGGACTTCCTTGGTGGATACTTTTAAGGTTTCTCCAATTATATTAGTAATAATGTGTTCTTCCCCACTGGATAATTTGCATTTCAGGGCTTCCGACTGATCAAATCCTAAAAGAAAAGTCTTTGCAATTTCTTCGGTGATCTCATCCCCCGCTACGCCGGTCATCCCATACCCAACTACGGTGCCATCTTTCGTAATTGCTATGTCTGAAGTACCGGCACCAACATCTACCAGGGCTATATTTAAAAGCCTTATGTTCTCAGGCACAATAATATCCAACGCCGCAATGGGCTCTAACGTCAAGCAGTCCACCTCCAGTCCTGCCTTTGCCATGACAGTATGTAAGCTCTCCACAACGATTTCCGGTAAAAAAGTGGCGATAATATGCCCGGTCAGCTCCTTTCCTTTTTGCCCGATGGGATTTGTGATATCCATTTCATCAAGATCAAATTTTATTAAAGAGTGACCTACGCAAAAATACTTGGCGGGATTATCCTGAATTACATTCATTTTTTCATGAGCTTTTTTTAAGGCTTCGAACTCCAGGAGCTTGATCTGATCCCTGGTGATTTCACGATTCTGATTAAGGGGGATGCTTTCTGATAGCTTCATGGTTCTTAGGGCTCTTCCTGCTGCCGCAATAGAAACCTGTTTTAAAGAAAAACCTACTTCTTTTTCCAACTGCTCTTTAACCTTTCGAACGATTTCCAGAACACTGGGGATATCATGAATCTGTCCATCTACCATTGCTCTCTTTTTATGAAATTTTATTACCGAATGAGTAATAGTAAACTCTTGATCATTAGAAGTTCCAAGAATACCCACCACACTATTGGTACCAATGTCTAGGGCAAAAATAGTATTGTATTGATTAAACTCTTTTTCCATTCCGGACTCCTTTCAACTTAGGATTCATTCCTGAGCTTTCGATTATATATGCAGTACTGACGAAGTTCACAGATCTCACAAAGAGGCTTGCGGGCCTTACATACTCTTCTTCCATGAAGTATAAACCAGTGATGGGCTTCCGACCATAAATCTTTCGGGATTTTTTTCATTAATTCCTCTTCCGTGGCCTCTACCGTTTTTGCTTTTACGATACCGATGCGGTTCGTTACTCGAAAAACATGGGTATCCACGGCAATGGCGTCCTGTCCAAAAACGTTGCTTATTACCACGTTCGCGGTTTTTCTCCCTACCCCCGGTAGCTTTACAAGTTCTTCCCGGGTTTTGGGAACCTCTCCTTGATGTTCTTTCAATAAAATTTCACAGGCTTTCAATATATTTTTGCTTTTATTCCGGTAAAAACCGCTACTCTTAATCAGCTTTCCTAACTCCTCTTCCGAAAGTTTTACCATATCTTCTGGGCTCGGATATAGTTCAAAAAGTTTTTTTGTAATAATGTTCACCTGTCGATCCGTGGATTGAGCCGCCATAATCGTGGCAATTAATAACTCAAATGGGTTTTTAAAACTTAATTCGCTTTTTGCATCGGGATAGTTTTTCTTCAGTATTTCCAGTACAGTTTTGATCTCTTCTTTATTCAGCTTATATTTTCTCATCACAACCACCCTTTAAAAAATTTCATACTGTGAAATCTCCATATCAAATCGGCCATCCTGATCGATGTAACTTATGATTTTTTGCAAAACACCGTCCACATGCTTTTTATCATTGCTTACACAGGCAATTCCAATCTCCGAGCGCTGCCATTTTTCATGCTCACCAACTTCTGCGATGGAAACATTGTATCGGTGTTTGATTTTTTCTATTATGCTTTTGATCAGATGCCGCTTTTCCTTCAAGGAGTGATTCTCAAACATGATCAATTGAATACTGCAAATCCCTACAACCATTTCATCACCTCTTTTTTTATCTATTCTCTATTATAATGAATTCTACGGGAAATGAAAACCTTTGTTGCTTAATTCTTTATATTACTGTGATACTTCTCCCATATGATGAAAAAGTATGAAAAAACCGGCACTGGGCCGGTTTTTCATGAAAACGAAAAATATGACTATTTCTTAGATTACTCCCATTTCTTTTCCCACGGACACAAAGGTTTCCACTGCTTGATCCAGCTGCTCTTTTGTATGACCAGCGGTTACCATGCACCGTAATCTTCCCGTACCCTTGGGCACTGTGGGAAATACAATTCCCGATACAAAAACTCCTCTATCAAGCAATCCTTTACTGAATTTCATGGTTACCTCTTCTTCCCCTACCATTACCGGTGTGATGGGAGTACCGCTATTACCAATATCAAAGCCAGCTTCCTTCATTCGATCTTTGAAATACCGACCATTTTCCCAAAGTTTATCAGTAAATTCCGTAGTGCTCATCAATAGTTTTACTGCTTCTGAAATAGCGCAGACTGCGGCGGGAGGTAAGGATGTGCTGAAAAGAATAGGTCGCCCCCGATGGCTTAACCATTCCTTCATCGTATTACTTCCTGCAACATAACCACCTACAACACCAATTGCTTTTGACAAGGTTCCGATAGTAAAGTCCACTCGTCCGTGAAGTCCAAAATGATCCACAGTACCCCGTCCACTTTCTCCGAGTACCCCGGATCCATGGGCATCATCCACATAGGTCATGGCTTTGTACTTTTCTGCTAATTCTACGATTTCCGGCAAGGGTGCAATATCACCATCCATACTAAAAACCCCGTCGGTAATTATTAATACATTGGTGTACTGATCCCGCTTTTCTTTTAGTATCCGCTCTAAATCTTTCATGTCGGCATGCTTATAAACCGTTTTATCCGCACGACTGAGTCTCGCTCCGTCAATAATACTTGCATGGTTTAACTCGTCGGAAATGATCAGATCCCCTTTACCTGTGATGGCCTGAATGGTTCCCGCATTACAGTTGAATCCCGATTGGTATACCATTACTGCTTCTTCCCGCTTAAACTCCGCTAAGGTTTTTTCCAACTCCTCATGAATGTCCATATTTCCAACAATGGTCCGTACCGCACCGGAACCCACTCCATACTCTTCAACGCCTTTTATTGCCGCTTCCTTTAGCTTCGGATGATTGGCAAAACCTAAATAATTATTGGAAGAAAGGTTGATAACCTTTTTTCCGTTTAATAAGATTTCCGACTCATTGGCTCCCTCAAGAACCGGCAACTTTCGGTATACCCCGTCTTTTTTTAAGTCTTCAATTTGATCTTTGATAAACTGTAGTTCATGTACGTTTGACATTTGTAAGCCTCCTTACACAATAGTGTGTGTTTTAATCAATTATCAGTTAATGTTTTCATTAGTTAGTACCCTCAGTTGTTACTTATACTTTTCCAGAACAGATGAATCCGGATACAGTACCACCTTACCACAATTTCCCGACTCCATCAATTCGAAGCCTTTTTCAAAATCTTCCATGGGTAACCGATGAGTAATAATCGGCTCTAAATCTAAATTTCCGGATTCAATCAATCCCTTAACCTGATACCAGGTTTTGTACATTTTACGCCCGGCAATTCCTTGAATGGTAATACCTTTAAATACGATATCATTCGCCACATCTAAGGAAATTTTATCATTCGGGATCCCTAGCATGGACATCCTGCCACCGAGCTTCAAGTATTTTAATCCTTGGTCGATAGCCCTAGCATTTCCTGACATTTCCGCTACAATATCTACACCTAAACCATCTGTTTCATCTAACACCCGTTGAATCGGATCTTCTTCCATCGGATTGATTACTACATCAGCACCCAGTTCCTTTGCTAAGTTCAATCGATATTCATTAACCTCTACGGCAATCACCTTAGAAGCTCCTACGGCTTTAGCAACAGCTACGGACATAATACCGATCGGACCGCACCCTACTACTGCAATGGACTTCCCTACGATTTCACCTTCCATAACGGTATGGACAGCATTTCCTAATGGCTCTTGAACTGCTAAGTATGCCGGATCAACACCTTTAGGATTTACCCAAGCGTTGGCTTCAGGAATCGCTACGTACTCTGCATAAGTCCCGTCTACATCCACCCCTAGAATTTGTGTGTCTTTGCAAATATGGGCTTGACCGGTCTTGCAAAACTCACAAACTTCACAAACAATATGGGTTTCCGCGGAAACAATATCCCCAAGTTTAATGGCTTTTACGTCTTTGCCAATTTCAACAACTTCTCCGGCAAATTCATGGCCCATAACATAGGGTGGTTTTATTCGACTTTGAGACCATTCATCCCAGTTGTAAATATGAGCATCGGTACCACAAATGGAAGTGGCATGGATTTTTACCAGAACTTCATTACTCTTGGGAACCGGTATCTCTTTTGTTGTGAAAACTCCACCTTTTTCCGCCTTTTCCTTCATAACGACATTCATTGACTGACTCATAAACATCCTCCTCATACTAATTTTAATTGATCACAATATTATTAGCCTAAAATCATGTGCTTCATATCAATCACATCATCTTATAAAGCACAAGTAAAACTTTGATGCTTATTTATATCATACAATAAAAAAGAGGATTTCTCCTCATTTTTTAAAAATGTTGTAAAATTAAAATTATTCTTTTTAAGTGAATTTTTATTCCTTTGATTCTGTTTCAAGTTTTTTCAATGCCCATTGAGCCGCATCCCTAAGGTCCTCTCTAGTATCGTTGATAAAGGGAAAAATATATGGCATAGCCCCAGGATCTCCAATATTTCCCAAAGCGACTAATGCATTTCTTTTCAGCACCCTAGCGCCCCTCCAAGCACTGGCATTATTGCCGTATTTTCTTATAAATTCTTTATTGGATACCCCTAACAACTCCCTTAAATCCGGGAATGCCGGGGGATTTCCAGGAATAAAAGCAGGGTCTGAAGAACTTTTCAATTCTTTATTATAGGGACAGATCTCCTGACATACATCACATCCATATATCCGATTGCCCATCAGGGCTTTTTCTTCATCGGATAAGACCCCTTTTTTTTGCATAATACCACTTATACAGCGAGATGCATTAAGTCGGTAGGGCTTAACAATGGCTTGCCCCGGACACGCCTTAATGCATTTGTTGCAATTTTCACAAACAGAACCGTGACATGATTTTTTTTCATTTCCCGGCACATCACAAACCTCTAAATCGATTAACATATAACCGTAGAAGACATAGGAGCCGTATTCATGGTGATAAAATAGGTTGTTGTAACCATAAAACCCCAAGCCGGCTTTAGATGCTAAGAAACGCTCTACTAAAGGACCGGTATCCACATAGGACTGATAAGATACTCCGGGTTTATTTTTCCCCAAGGCCTCTCCCAGGTTTTGCATTTTCCTTTGAAAGACCCGGTGATAGTCCTCCCCCCAGGCGGTCCTAGCAAGTCTTCCTCGAAAAGTATCGGGTGTTGTATGAGATATATCAATTGTGTTGGACTCGCTATAATAGGGAAGCCCTAAAACTACTATGGTCTTGCAATTCTCCATGGTTAAAAACGGGTCGCACTTTTCTTCGATGCTTTTTTTATTAAATTCAAAGGTATAACCTTCGTCAACATATCTTGTAAGGATTTCTTTTAAATCCTTAAAGTAATGAGGCTTTAAAGTTCCTATAATAGGAAACCCTTGGTGTTTTGCTTCCTGCCTTAATTGCCTGAAAGAAATTTCCATTCATCATTCAACCTGCCTTTGTCCTCGCTTTAATTTCCCTGTAATTATTCATTTAATTTTACGGACTATACCATTCCCGTTCACTTAAGGGCCAAAACTTGGCCACTACTTTCCCGCGAATTCAGTTGGTGCTTATATATCCAAAATTTCTGCTGTCGTTGCTGGAATTTCGATTATCTCCCAGTAAGTATACCTTATTTTCCGGTACAACACCACTTACAACATTATAATTTTTAAAGCGGTAGTCATCGCACTCTATATAATCCTCACAAAGATTCTCTCCATCAACGATTAATTCGCCTTCAGATATGCTAAACTCCTGACCTTCTGTGGCAATCACCCGTTTGACAAAGTTTTGATCCGGATCCTTCGGGGACTCGAAAATTACAATGTCTTTATAATCAATCTCCTTAACAACCCTAGAACTAATATCCACCAGTAATCGATCCCCACAGCTCAAGGAGGGTTTCATAGAGTCTCCTCTTACGGTCACCGTTGAGATAAGATAAGTGTCTAAGAGCACAAGAGCTGTTAAGATAATAACAATTGCAGTCAAAAAAACAATAGCTTTGTTATTAGTTTTTTTTCCCATTTTCAAATCCCTCCTTTATATGGTCGAGGGCTTTACCATCCAATACTATAATTCTTGTTTTTTAAACATTGTTATCAACAATAGTATCCAATGACTCCGTTTCTTCTTCTGATATTATTTTTTTACCCCGATGATCCTTACTTAAACCTAATACCGCGAAGTTGTATGGAATCACATTCTCCCGATTGTTTTTTCTTTTATCATCTAAAAAATCCACCATCACATTTTCGACTTTTTTCATTAATTCCTTGGCCTCTTCCTTGGTAAGGTAATAATCGCTGTATTGGTTAATAAATCGGGAAGCTTCGGCAACCTCAATGTTTTTATAAAAATCGCTGTTGATTTTCTCAAAAATAGAAATATACGCTTGGTTAATAGATTGAGTTAGTTCATCCCCACCGTTTTTAATAAAGTTTTTATCGATCATCAACACTTTTGCAGCAGGCAGATAGTACTTTTCAACAATTCCTGATTTCACCCGCTCATCCACCAAGTTTAAAATACCGACTTTAAGCAGACTCTTAATATGATAATTGATTTTCGCATGGGGCTCTTCTAGCTTTTCCGCTATTTGCTTGGCTGTTTGAGGTTCATCTCCTTCAAAGCACTCCAGAATTTCTACCCGGTAAGAGTGACTGATTGCTTTGATCTGTTCAAGCTCTCTTAAAACCATAATATCTTTCATAACGTTACCACCTTATAATTTTATAGTAAATATGGAAATTATTAAATGTATAAAACAAGTAATATGTATTATCTCTAATTTTATTACTTTTTAAGGATTTTGTCAAAGTTTATTGTTTTAAAATACGGACAATTTGTATTTTTCTGATAAGTCTTTGATCATTTGAACCCCTGCAACACTATTCCCTTTCTGATCTAAGGAAGGACCTAGAATTCCGATGCCCATTTGTCCCGGTACCGTAGCTAGAATCCCTCCTCCAACCCCACTTTTGGCTGGTATACCAACATTAATGGCAAATTCTCCCGAGGCGTTATACATTCCGCAGGTAAACATAAAGGTTTTAGCAATTTTAATGTATTTTTTATCGACTAACACTTTCCCTGTCTTGAGGTCGATGCCATCATTCGCCAAAAACGCTCCTATTCGAGCGATATCTTTCGTGGTCACTTCAATAGAACACTGTTTAAAATACACATCTAAACTGCCTTCCACATCCTTTTCAATCACTCCCACATCCTTCATAAAATATGCCATTGCCCGATTCCGATCCCCGGTTCTTTTTTCAGAAAGATACACATTTTCGTTGATGGTTAACGCCGGATTTCCGGTTATTTGCCTAAAAAACGCCAATAATTTTTCTACTTTCCCGGTAGAACTGCGTCCTTCAATCATGGAACTGATCGCAATGGCTCCTGCATTGATCATAGGGTTAAAGGGTTTTGAAGGCATTACCGTTTCCAGCTTTACCATAGAGTTAAAAGGGTCTCCTGTAGGTTCCATGCCTACCCGATCAAAAACGTAGGCTTCTCCTTTTTCTTCCAGGGCAAGGAGTAAGGAAATCACCTTAGAAATACTTTGAATCGTAAACTTATATTGATAATCCCCCCCATGGTATTCCTCACCGTCCAACGTAACAATGCTCATACCTAAGGCGTCTTTTTTTGCTTTTTTCAACTCCGGAATATATTCGGGTAAAACGCCGTTTTCAATGTATTTTCGATTGTCATCAATAATACTCTTTATGACTTCCTGCATGTTCTTTCCTCCTTAATTAATTAATTAATGCAACGTGCTTCCACCGATAAATTCCCGGAGTATTGAAGTTTTCGGAATGTTTTCCTCATCCTGAATGACCACAAAATAATTAAGGAATTTAAGTAACCGTTTAATTTCGGGATAATACTTCGAGGAAGCGTCCACTTGCCGTAACAAGGGTTCTATATACTTTTTCAAGACCCCCAACTCATAAAACAGAGCAGAATTAAACATCACATCCGCTTGTTCCTGAAAAGGAAAAATGTTTTCCTCTTCTCCTTTGCGAACGGATTTCCAAAGTTCAAGAGAGGTTTCCACATCGTTAGACCGAAACTTATGGTCCCGAACGATTCTTCGAATTAATCGAAGATCTGTGGTGGGGATTCGATTATGTTCATCAATATTCAACTGAGTTAAAGCACTGATGTATATTTTATATTTGCTTCTCGGATCAATTTCCTTGGTCAGTTCATCATTTAAGCAGTGTATCCCTTCTAGAATAATCGGTTGGTCCTTTTTAATTTGTATGCTTTCACCGTTATATTCCCTTTTTCCTGTATGGAAATTAAACGTTGGTAAAGAAACCTTCTTTCCTGCTAAAATACTTTTCAAATCGTGATTAAATAATTCGATATCAATAGCATAAAGAGACTCAAAATTATAGTTTCCATTTTCATCCAAGGGTGTTTTTTCTCGGTTCACAAAATAATTATCCAAGGATATACTTACCGGTTCCAATCCATTCACTGATAACTGAATGGCTAGGCGCTCGGCAAAAGTTGTTTTTCCTGAAGAGGAGGGTCCTGCAATTAAAATCACTTTTCTATGGGTAAGATCCTTTGTGATTTCATCCGCAATTCTGGCTATTTTTTTTTCATGGAGAGCTTCCGCAATTCGGATGAACTTTCCTTCCTGCTTTGATACCACCAGGTCGTTCAAAGAGGATACATAGTCGACCCCAAGAATTTCTCCCCATTTTTCCGACTCCCGAAATATTTTAAACAATTTCGGTTGTTCAATAAACTTTGGAACCTCTCCCTGATTATTGATTGTAGGAAATTGGAGTACCATGCCGGGTTTATAATATTGTAGACGAAACTTTTTAAGATAACCCGTTGAGGGCACCATATATCCGTAAAAATAATTTTTTAACCATCCACATTTATAAAGGTTAATGTAAGGTTTTTCCCGGTACTTTAAAAGATTGACTTTACCCCTTTGCCCATATTCTTCAAAGTTGTTTTTCGCCTCAACTACAGAAACTTTTTCTTTTTCAAAAGGCACATCTTCTGCTATGATTTCGCTCATTCGCTCCTCTATTCTTTGTATATCTTCCTCAACCAAGTCTCTTTTATATTGAATTTCACAATAGAGGCCCTTGCTTATTGAGTGTTCCACTGATACCTTGCAACCTGAAAACAGCTCCATAGCAGCCCGAATAAAAACAAAGGAAATGCTCCGCTGATAAATTCGGTTCCCAATGGGGTTTACAATATCTACAAAAGAGATCTCAGAATCTTTTTCAACTTTTTCTGTTAGCTCTCGGAGTTTGCAATCCTCTAGAACCGCAACAATGCTTTCTCCATTGTTCGAATAATCTTTTATTACCTCTTCAAAGGTTATCCCTTGAAGGTACTGCTTCTTATCTCCATTGGGTAAGGTTAAGGTTATCCTTTGATTTTCCATTTCTAAAACCATTCCTCCTTTGCTATTATTCTATGCTGCCGATTTCACTGAAGGGATAAAGTCTTACAAAAGCTTTTCCCACAACATCTTCAAAATTAATCAATCCTAACTCTTCATTGCGACTATCTAAACTATTATTTCGGTGATCCCCCATGACAAAAAGTTTATCTTCAGGAATAAGTTGATGGACATTTCCATGGGTATAATCGTCTTCAAGATAGGGTTCTGTTAAAAGCTCATCGTCAATATAGACCTGCCCCCCCCGAATTGAAATTTCCTCTCCGGGCAAAGCGATAATTCTTTTGATGAGTAATTTCGCATCTCCGTTTACATCCACTTGATTGGATTCAAAAACAATGATATCTCCCCGCTCTGGAGTGCCTCTTGTGTAAAGCAGCCTATTAATTATCAAAAAATCATTTTCATCCAAGGTTGGTTGCATAGAATAGTGCTTTACGATCGTGGGTTTCATGAACGTGGTAATGATTAGAGCGATAATTAAAGATATAATAATCGTTTTTACCCACTCTAAAATTTCTTTTTTCATATTCGGTCCTCCATTCTACTTCTCACTATTCTATTTATTCTATCACTAGTTATTTCTCAAATCAATATAAAGCCCATCATTCTCAGGGTTAAATACTTTTTATTTGAAAGAGCCGGTGTAAATTTTTTTAAAAATATGATATATTATATATAACATTTTAAAATAGGGCTAAAAGATACTAAACCAATAAAAGAAAGTGGGATCAAAGACATGGAAAAAATCAAAGACCTTATATATGATCATACGGATCTGCTATTATCTTTATTGGTAATAATGGTTATTATCTTTATCATAGGGACAAACTTCACTTTTTTTGACCAGAATCTATCCAGTTTTATCGGTTCATCGAACAACGGGAGTTCTCCAGAAAGCGAACCCGTCATAAGTGAAAGTGAAGACGAAGGGGAACAAAACACTACAGGAGATGACTCGGAAGAAGAAAAATCCGCCGGTCATGAGGAGTCAGCAAATGAAGAGGATAGTGAAACCGTAACTATTCATATCCCACGAGGAGCCACCGCCTCCGATGTGGGAGATGTGCTACACGGAAAAGACTTAGTAGAGAGTTCCTTAGAGTTTGTTGAGACAACGGAAAACTTAAATGTTTCGCACCGTTTAAGACCGGGAACCTTTGACGTTCCCACTGGTTCGACTATAGAAGAAATTATTCAGATATTAATCCAAAGCAGTCTTTAATCCGCTGAGGCATCGGCCTCAACGGATTATTTTCATGCTGTTTTCATGCTGCTATTGAATTTTCTCCTCCAACATCTCCGCCCGTTTATGGGCCCGATTTATTAAGCCTTGCTTGTTTACAATATGTCTGGTCTGTGTAGCTTCCGCTACCTTTCCCAACTCATCATGACAGGTGATTTTGAATTTAAGCACATTATGGTCCATATCCACCAGTTCAGCAGTTGCGGTAACAAACACTCCCTGGAGGGTCGGTGCCAAGTGAGTGAATTCCATTTTTTGTGTAACACTGACGTAATCCTTGGGGATATTCTCTCCTACTAATTCCACAGCTGCCTGAATCATCAGCTGTACCAAAGCGGTTGTTGAAAATAGAGTTTCTATTCCTGACCTTCCAAAACTCACCGATGAGTCTTCATACTGCACTCGCTTTTGTACATGATGGGTTTTTCCTACTTCCAAGTTTACTCTAAACATATAATCCCTCCTAACAATATATTTGTAGAATAAATTACTTATTATATATATACCTTGAAAAAGACATTTCACACAAGCAATTCTTCCCTTGATGACTTAGTTTGTTTTCAATGTGGTTTTAATAATCAGAATTCTATTGATCGAGTAGGAGGTGAATGATTAATTCATTCACCGACCTCTCACAGCACCGTACATAAGGATCTCGTATACGGCGCTTCTACTATGACAATCTAATTTTCTTGTGCTGTTTGGATAAACTTTTAAAACCATGATTAATCAGTCATTGATTAGTTATGGTTTTATTTAGTATTGGACTATTGGATCATTCGGTCGATTACCGTCGGTATCCTAAACAGTCTCATCTTACCGTTATCCTTGGGAATTTCAACTCTTCTCACTGGTTTGGGCTCATATTTCCCTTCGAGTATTTCTTAGATTAGTGAGTCTACCTTCTCTTTTAGGTATGGCAGGAGATCTTCTACCTCCATACCGTCTACTCCATGTTTTCCTTAGTTTCTCTTGACTCTTTTGCACGCTTCGTAGAGATTTCACTTGTGGAGAATTCGCTCCAGTAGCTTTTCAGTACCTTGCTTAGATTTGGCTTTCGGGTTAGAATTCGCCGAGGACGCCCTTGCCCCCGGCTAGTGGTTCCCGCTACCAAGCCCACAGTGTACCTTCACCGCCAAGTTATCGTCCATGCCGGGCATACACCAAAAAAAGGATAAGATACACTCTTATCCTTTTAAATATCTTCTGTAATTATATACTTGCTCTTATCTATCATCTTTTAATAGTGAAACACCTCATCAATAATTCCACCGCCCAGACACTTTTCCCCTTCATAAAACACAACTGCCTGCCCCGGTGTAACCGCTTTTTGCGGCTCATCAAAAATGACTTTACAGTTACCATCTTCCATGGTTTTTACCAGTACCTTTTGGTCTTTTTGTCTATAGCGAAACTTCGCAGTACACTGAATTGTTGTCCCGGGGGAGATTCCTTCTACCCAGCTCAAATCACTGGCATATAAACCCTTCGAAAACAATGCCGGGTGGTTGGCTCCTTGCACCACATATAAAGTATTATGAACCAGGTCTTTATGGGCTGCAAACCAGGGTTCTCCAGAACCGGAGCCAGATCCGCCAATGCCAAGGCCTTTTCGTTGCCCGAGGGTATAGTACATCAACCCGTCATGTTCTCCCTTTACCTCTCCGGTAATCGTCCTCATTTTCCCCGGGGTAGCCGGTAGATAATTGCTTAAAAAATCCTTAAAGTCCCGTTCTCCGATAAAGCATATTCCTGTGCTGTCTTTTTTATCCGCAGTAATTAGTTCATGTTTCTCTGCAATCTCTCGTATTTCTTGTTTTGTAAGCTCTCCCACAGGGAACATGGCTTTGGACAACTGTTCCTGTCCCAACGTGTTAAGAAAATAGGTTTGATCCTTATTAGGATCTGCCCCCCTTAAAAGTGCATAGTAACCATTTTCATACTGAATTCGAGCAAAATGTCCTGTCGCTAAATAATCTGCACCAATGGACTCTGCATATTTTAAGAATACATTGAATTTAATCTCTTTATTGCACATTACATCAGGGTTGGGAGTTCTGCCTTTTTTATACTCCTCTAAGAAATAGGTGAACACATTATCCCAGTACTCCTTCTCAAAGTTCACTGTATAATAGGGAATGCCGATTTTCCCACAGACTCTTCGAACATCCTCATAATCCTCCGTGGCGGTGCATTCTCCTCCTAAGGCTTCTTCATCCCAGTTTTTCATAAAGATTCCTACGACGTCATATCCCTGCTGTTTCAGTAAGAGTACCGCGACAGAGGAATCAACACCTCCCGACATCCCTACAACAACTTTTATATCTTCTTTCTTTTTCATTTTCATCCTCCTTAAAACTTTCACAAATATCATTATAACATGAAACTAACCCTTGAAAAAGCCACTTTTTATAGAAAAGGGGACCTCCCTCAAAGAAAAAAGCTAGCCCAAAGGGCTAACTCTTTTTATCCTATATACTTTCTCTCAGTTGATCAAACCCTTCTTAAGCCTTGTTCCAAATCCTCAATTAAGTCCTGGACATCTTCTATTCCCACAGAAAGACGTATTTGTCCCTCATAAATCCCCACCTTTTCCCGCTCTTCTTTTGTCATATCAAAATGACTCATGGAAGGTGAATGTTGTATAAGAGAATCCACATTCCCAAGACTTGTGGCAAGGCTAAAAACATTCATATTATTCAGCATCCTTCGAACACCTTCTACTCCCCCTTTAATATCCACACTCATCATTCCTCCAAATCCCCCCATTTGTTCCTTGGCAGTTTCATGGCCGGGATGGTCCTCTAAGCCGGGGTAGTAGACATTATCTACCTTGGGATGATTTTTTAAGTATGTTGCAACCTCCATGGCATTTTCACAGTGTTTCTCCATACGGACACCTAAGGTCTTCATGCCTTGCATAATTGTCCAAGCCCCAAAAGGATCCAATACGGCTCCAAAACACTGCATATAGGGCATACGGCATCGATCAACCAAGGATTTTTTCCCTGCAATTACTCCGGCGGTTACTGTTCCATGGCCATTTAAGTATTTAGTTGCGCTGTGCACTACCAAATCTGCACCAAGAACAACGGGATTTTGAAGGTAGGGGGAAGCAAAGGTGCTGTCTACTATCAAATGAAGAGAGTCCCCTTTATTCTTTAATTTTGCGATTTCTTTAATATCCGATATTTTTAATGTGGGATTCGCTGGGGTTTCTATATAGATCAGTTTTGTGTTGGGCTTTATGGCACTACGGACGGCACTTACATCAGTCGTATCCACAATGCTGTAGTCTACATCGAAATCCGGAAGAATCTTTGTAAAAAGAGCAAAGGTACAGCCATAAATCACATCCCCAAAAATCATATGATCGCCTGACTTTACCAGGGATAGCACAGCGGTAGAAATAGCCCCCAATCCTGAAGCGGTTCCCAAGGCTGCTTCTGCTTGTTCCAGATGGGCAACCTTCTTTTCGAATTCATCCACGGTGGGATTCCCGAAACGACTGTAAACAAACCCCTGATCAATATTTTGATTCAAACGCACCGCTTCATCAAAATCCGGAAGAACATAGGTTGAGGTTTGATACAATGGACTGATATGAGATCCGGTTTCCTTGTCAAGCTTTTGCTTAGCATGAATAACTTCCGTATTTTTTTGCATTTTAATCCCTCCAAATGATTATAGTCCCATTATTTTGATAACTCTTAATCTTCTTTATTGTATGGAACTTTTTCAACATTGTCAACTTTCCTCGAATGGCTTACTATACATCTATATAGAAACTAACTCATTTAAGAGTAATCGATTCCTATCCAATCACCCAGGTCTTCTTGGGGAATCTTGACATGAGACGTACATCTACTTACTAAGCTTCGTTATTCTTAGTAAGTAGTGTTACGACTTCAGTAATCGATTCCTATCCAATCACCCAGGTCTTCTTGGGGAATCTTGACATGAGACGTATATTAGCTCGTCCAACGACAAAGGAGTTGTAGACGAACTTATGCAAGGAAATCTCAAATTCTTGATTTGGTGATTTTCACTGCCATCTACTTACTAAGCTTCGTTATTCTTAGTAAGTAGTGTTACGACTTCAACATGGGCCGTATGAGGGAAAAGATCTACTCCCCGTGCTTTTTCAACCCTATATCCCGCCTCTTGAAAAGTTTTTAAATTCTTCACCAGGCTTTTGGGATTACAGGACACATAAACCATTTCATTTAATTGATAAGACAAAATGTCTCCTAGGGCTTTATCATGGATGCCTTCTCTTGGAGGATCGATTACCAATGCATCCGGTTTTTCCGGAATTTCCTGCATCTTTGCCTTTACGTCCCCGGGGATGAAGGTACAATTATCTAATTTATTTATCTCGGCATTTTTCTTGGCTTTTGTCACCGCCTCTTCCACCAATTCTATGCCTATCACTTTCTTTGCATCCTTTGCCAAAACCTGGGCAATGGTTCCCGTACCAGAGTAGAGGTCTAATACGGTTTTCCCTTCTATGTCTCCTAGAAAATCAATCACTTCCTCATAAAGACTTTCCGCCCCTAATGTGTTGGTTTGAAAAAAGGAATAGGGGGAAATTTCAAAGGTTAAATCAAAAAGTTTTTCCCGGTATTCTTTATTGCCGAAGATTACTCGCATTTCATCACTTTTTACAACATCCGCCAATCCGTCATTTAATGAGTGAAGAAATCCAACAATCTTTCCCTTCAGTTCTAATTCTCGAAGCTCCTCGCCTAAAATCTCAAAATTGTGATGATCCTGGGTAGTACTTACTAAGTGAATGACTATCTCGTCGGTATAATACCCTTTTCTTACTACTAAGTGACGAAGAAAGCCTTCATGCCTCATGGAGTTGTACTGACTCAAACTATTTCTCTTCGCATAATTTAACACCGTTACCAGAATCCTTCGAAAATCCTCATCC
The DNA here is from genome assembly GCF_009910325.1 of Isachenkonia alkalipeptolytica. NCBI lineage: Bacteria > Bacillati > Bacillota > Clostridia > Eubacteriales > Clostridiaceae > Isachenkonia > Isachenkonia alkalipeptolytica. The sequence continues at coordinate 2,872 of NZ_SUMG01000018.1, read as the reverse complement.
ATAATTCGGCAATCATCCACCGTAACTATATCGTGATGCAGACCTTTTTTATGCATCCCTAAAGTGATGGGACCATTTTTCTCTTCGTCCCCGAAGGTAAACTCCATTTTGTTTCGGTATTCAAAAACCTTCGGGCTTTTTTTAATCGGCAAAAATTCTTTAACTTCGATATTTTCCTGCTCGAAAAGACTTCGAATTTGACTTTCTTTGATTTTCACTTGCTCTTTATAGGGGATGGACTGCATAAAACAACCGCCGCAACGACCAAAATGTTTACAGGTCTCTTCAGTTTCCAGGGGGGAAGATTCAAGAACCTCCAAGACCTTTCCCTGTTTTTTGTTTCGTCGATTTTTTGTTACCCGAAGGCGAATTTTTTGGCCGGGTAACACGTTTTTCACCTCTACGATTTCCCCTTCCAGGAGTACTTGACTTTTTCCACCATACCTAAGTTTTTCAACAATTCCTTCATATACTTCTCCTTTTTTCAATACTACGCCTCCTTATCTTACAAAGAATTTTACCATACTTCGCCATTCAATCATTGGTTTGGTTTACCATAATATTGTTATGGCGCCTCGTCAGTCTATGATTTTTCATCTTATTTTTACTCATAAAAGAAGAGACCCTCCGGCCTCTTCATAATACTTTATTTTCTCCCTCTTAATACATAGCCCGGGGCGGAAAATTCCTCAGTTCCGGAAAATTCTTTGACCAGCTCCTCCGTCAGTTCCGTCAGGCCGTCATTAACCTTTTTATTTTCTAAATCATCGGAGCCTTTAATCAAAGTCTGTTTTCTTTTATCGAGAAATTTCGTTGCCCTCTCAGCATTGATCTTTTCAGTAAACTCATTCCAGATAATATCTTTGAATCCTGTGGTAATAAGGGATACTTCTAAATCCTTCGGGTGAATCTCATTAAAATATGACATTCCCCGTAAAACACTTATGCTTTTAATGATTCTAAGTCTCTTAGACCAGTAGGGATAGGATGTAGAATCCACAGACCAAATAGGCATCTCTTCCGTGATCAGAAGGTCCCCCCCGGGTTTCAATACCCGATAAAATTCCTTCAGGGCGCTTAGTGCCCGCATGGGAAACTGATCTACAGAGGATAGGGTATAATTACAAATAATTACGTCGATGGATTGATCGTCAATAAAATCCAAATTACTAAGATCTCCCCTTCGAAGAGATAAGCTCTTAAAATCATTTTGAAGCCTTTCTTCGATTTCTTCAAAGTGGCTGTCATCGATATCGATGGAAATCAACTCTGTGGACCACTGGTTTTCACGAACTTTTTTCGCAATAAGATCCGTAGTGTTTCCCCAGCTGGTTCCTCCTTCTAATACTTTTTTTCCCTCCAGGTCAATACCATCCCATAGAAACTTCTCTGCACTTTTAATCTTATACATCTTATCATCCTCCACTTCCTTTAAGGTTTGATATTTGTACTTTGTTGTACATTTTGTAGCATCAGGTATGATATTGTTATTCTACCCATTTATCATAGACTCAAGCATGGAAATTAATACCGTTCATTAACGTAGCTTTCAATAACCGATTGTTTTTTCCCACAGGAAAAAACTCCCTCTTCTTCAAGACGTTTCGCTAACCACTCACTGTTGGAATGGAAAACTACTTTCGCATCTTCATGAAACACAATCTCAAAAAGCTTATTCTTCAAGTGTATTGATTTCACTTTGATATAATAAGCTTCCACATTTTCAAAATTTCTTAATTCTAGGGCTTTTAAAGTAGTTTGATTTTTTTTGTGATAATAATAATTAACCTTTTCAAAATGGTTTTTCATCTGCTGAAAATGTTTCCCGAATTTTTGAATTTCCTTAGCCTTTAATTTGGAATATTTCGCCATCATATTATAGTACTGATAATTAAACACCGCTTTATTAAAATTATCCACAATCTTAAAGGGTTTAATCTCCTGTTCTCTGATATAATAATAGGTCTCTTCAATATATTCTTTTTTAGAAATATCCCCATTTTTCAGCATAATAATTAAGCTTTCACGTTTTTCTCGAAATTTATCAAAAATATTTTCTCCATGAATGTACTTCACGCTAAACACCCTTTACTGGTTTTCCATTACCGAAATCAAAGACCCCGAAAGGAGCCTTCACTTTTTCTTTAAGTGGATTTTTTTACTGACCATGGAATAAGAAAGCAACGGAACAATAATGAGCACCACATAATCGTGCATGTAGTAGTTAATGGAATACAACGTTACGAGAGCCACGATTCCTCCGGCTAAAGTGATGGGTATACCACTAAAAGTTCCGGCAAAATCTGTGACGTTAAACTTAGCCAATCGATAAGCCCCGCTTATCGCAAATATTACAATAATAATAATTCCGATAAATCCAAAGGTCTGAAGGCTGTAACTCCATATTAAAATTGCCGGTGCCACCCCAAAAGAAATCAAATCACTTAAGGAGTCCAACTGCTTTCCGATTTCGCTTTCCACATCCAGTTTCCTTGCCAGTTGTCCGTCAAACCGGTCCATAAAGGCAGCTAAAATAATCAAAATTGATGATAGGGTATAATCCTCTGAAAAGACACTTATAATTGCAAGGATCCCTAGAGAAAGATTCCCAAAAGTAAGTAAGTTTGGCAAATGGGTCTTCATACATCTTTCACCTCAAATCTCTATTGTTGCTTTTCTTACTCCCTCACTATTTTACTCTATTTCCACCAAAATTCCTAGTAAAATGTAAATTTAATTCAAATCGGTCAATTGTAGAACTAAATGAGACTTTGTAAAGTTAAATAAGACCTGTCTAATAATCTTAAAAAATACAGGGTTTCATATCATTTATTTCTTTAAAAACGAGTATTCTAATGCTCGTTTTTATAGT
>NZ_SUMG01000017.1 GCF_009910325.1 Isachenkonia alkalipeptolytica | reverse complement strand
TGCGTATGACATTGGCATAACTTCTACATAAAACCGTGGGGCACACGGGGTTAGCTCGCTTATGCTGTAGCCGGTAGGCTACTCGAACGAGAAGCCCCCACTTCTATAAGTGGTGGGAGTATGTCACGAATCGCTGATTAAAGCCGGAGGCTAAAAAAGCATGTTAAAAAGCACCTTAAAAAAACACCTAAAAAGAGCTGATCCCCGGGGAAAGATCCCGGAAAATCAGCTCCTTTTATTTTGACAGTGGGTATTTTTACAGTCTGTATATTGTATAGTTTTTTTAAAGAAAGACAGCCCTGACAGCGGGTTTAAACTCTTAGGTATAAAGGGTGTAGTCTTCGTTGAAGGAGGCAAAGTCCTTTCGTTCTTTAAAGCCCCGGTTTTTATTCTGAAAGTAATACTGAATAATTTCAGCGGCTAGAGGGGCCACATCCTGTCGGGTCATGATTTCCTCCCGGGTGAAAAAACGGGCATCGGTATTCTCAAACCCGTCGGCCTTGGGGGTGCCTTCCACATAGTCTATTTTAAACACGATGTAGCAGTCCACGACCTCTTCCGTACTGTTGGAACGAATGGCAATAATATCCGTAGCCTCCCCTTTGATTCGGGTCTCCTCGAAAATTTCCCGTTCCACCCCGTGATTCAGCTTCTCCCCTTTATCCAAATGTCCGCCGGGCATCAGCCACATACCCTTTAGGCGACCGTAATTCTGCTTAACCATCAGTACCTTGTCATCCACTTCCAAAAGGCCTCCCACACCGATGAAATTGTTGGGATAAACCCATCTGTTATAGGCGTGCTCATTAATGACGGATAAATCATTTCGTTGTTCCTTTTCCTGCTTTGCCCGGTCCAAATCAATAGAGACCTGATAGAGTCCTTCCGATTGATCCCCCTCGAAAAGCACTTCCCCTCGAGGGTCCACCACAAGGGAGTGACCGAAATAGCCGGTGCCTACCCGGTTCACCGCGGCGATGTAAACCTGGTTTTCAATGGCCCGGGCTTTTAACAGGGTGATCCAGTGGGGATACAGGGGTTCCGGAAATTGGGCCACCAGAAAGATGATTTCAGAACCGTTTAAGGCAATTCCCCGGAAAATTTCAGGGAAACGAAGATCATAACAGTTGGTAACCCCAAAGGTGGTTTTAGGGGAGAAAAATCGCGGGATCCGATCGCCCCGATCAAATATCTGGCCCTCCAGATTATTTTGGGAAACCAGATGCATCTTCCAATAGCTGCCCTGTAATGTTCCCGTGGAGTTGATAATAAAAGTGGTATTAAAAAGTTTATCCCCGGTTTGTTGAGGTACACTGCCCCCAATAACCGTGGCCTTGTGTTTCCGAGCCAACTGCTGTAAAAACTGTAAGGGCTTATCATAATTTTCACCATGGCTTTTCATGTTCTTGAAATCAAAATCCACGGACCACATTTCCGGAAGGATAATGAAGTCGGTGGGGTCCGAGTCTTGAAGGAGGGTTCGGATTTTTTCCTTATTCTTCTGGAATCGATCTTTTTCAATATCCATTTGGACAAAAGTAAGATGGACTTTATTCATGGGATTCTCACTTCCTTATTGTTTTTTACCATACAGTATGTTATAAAAGATTCTATAGTAATTTTCCTTAAATTTCAATACAAACACCGAAGAGAAATCCTCTTTGGGTAAAGGAGCGTTTAGTTATGATTCAAGTGGTCCTAAAAGGACATAAAAATATTTACGATACAAGGGAGTTGACAAAACTTTTTGTCTCAGAGGTAGAGGTTTTAGAAGATATTGCAGACCTGTCCGGGGAGGAAAACTTTGTAATCTCTCAGTTGGAAAAGGATGCCCTGGGAAACCATCAGGCCCTTGCCCAGGGAAATATCCACGGGCATACCGCAAACTATCAGGTGCCGGTGGAAAGTCCCGAGGAGGGTCTAACTCCCCGGGAAAGGGCCCTGGCCTACGACAAATACCAAAGAGAAGCCTTAAGAAGCACCCTGTTTATGGTGCTGAGGGAGTTAACGGGAAAAAAACCGGTATGGGGAATTTTCACAGGGATCCGTCCGGTGAAAATCGTACAGAACATGTTGGAGGCGTCGAAAAATTATCAGGAGATTTTTGAAGAATTAACGAAGGAGAAATACCTGAAGGAGGAAAAAGCCCAACTGCTCATCGACATTGCAAAAAAAGAGCGGGATCTGATATATCCCTTAGAGCAGCGGGCCGTGAATATCTATATCAGTATTCCCTTTTGCCCCAGCCGCTGTTATTACTGCTCCTTTCCCTCCAACGACCTGCATCGGAAGGATCGGGAAGTCCAGGAGTACTTAACCAATCTTCATAAGGAACTGGAGGCTTCCATCAAGATTCTCAATCAGAAAAACATCAAGGTGAACACCCTTTATGTGGGAGGGGGTACCCCGAGTATTTTAAACCGGCAACAGTTTGAAGATCTGTTTACTTTGTTAAAGGAGCTTCAGGGATATTCCCGGTTACAGGAAATTACTGTGGAGGCGGGAAGGCCGGACACTTTTTCCGTGGAAGTGCTGCAGTGTCTTAAGGATCAGGGGGTTGGAAGAATCAGCTTAAATCCCCAGACCATGAACCAAGAGACCCTGGTGGCCATCGGAAGAAAACACAGTCCTGAAGAAATTCACCGGGCCTATGAAATGATTCAAAAAGTCGGATTTGACTCCGTGAATATGGATTTGATTGTGGGTCTTCCGGGAGAAACGGCGGCTTCCCTGGACCATACATTAAAGGAAATCGAGAAACTACAGCCGGAAAATCTGACGGTGCATACCCTTGCGGTAAAAACCAACTCCTATTTTAAAGAGCATCCGGAACTGCTTACCCTGGGAGAGGAAGGGGTGCTTTCCATGTTGAAGAAAGTGGAGGCGTTTACCGAGGACCAGGACTATACTCCCTATTATATGTACCGGCAAAAAAATATGTTGGGAAATTTTGAAAACGTGGGTTATAGTAAAAGAGGGAAGGAATCCCTTTACAATATGAAGATTATGTCGGAAAAAGAGACGATCCTGGGTTTTGGCGCCGGGGCGGTATCCAAGGTGGTAAACCTGGAAACCGATGAGGTTCAGCGGGTTCCCAATATTAAAGGCTTGGGCCATTATATGGACCGGATTGACGAAGCCCTGGAGAAGAAAAAGGAAATATTAGAAAGGTTTTAACCCTTCCCGGGGAAAACCCCTTTGAAAAGTTGCTAATCATGTTATAATAAGGGATATATTCATAAAGTGGATGAAAGAATGAAAGAAATTAAGAAAAGATCGTTATCGGAATTCTACACAAGGAAGAAAGGACGTTATCTATGTTCGATTATGTACTCCGAATTGCGGTGATCCTATGGATCGTAAGCTTAACTGGATACATTTTTATTGTACTGAAGGAAAAGATTTATTTGAAAAACAATATGATTTACCTGGATTACAAAAATGTGGACCCGGATCAGATTAAAGAGGTGGAGATTAAGCATTTTAAGCTTGGAAACCATGAACTGATGGCGGGGGACGAAATAAAAGTGAAACTAAAGGGAGCAAAATCCATTAAGGGAACGGTTCTCGGTTTAGCCAAGGATAAAAAAACCATTTTATTGATGGGGGCTAAAGGGGTAAAAAATTTAGAGATCCATGCCATCAAGGAATTAAAAGTGGCTAGTAAATATGGGAAATTTTTCTAAAACCCCGGCAAAACCGGTATGATTATTAAAAAAAGTCGTTTTTTTTCAAAAAAAACCCTGATTTTGCGAAAAAAAATAAAAACTTAGCAGGAATTTTAAAATCAATGGAGAATAGATAAGATAAGGACTCTAAGAAGAGGGGAGGTTCCCTTCGTTGATACCAGAAAATGGAACAAAAACCCATTCTTTCAAAAGAAAAAGAAGAAAAAGGAAATTCAACAAAGCTTTTATTTTGTTAATTGTTTTAGTATACATCGTATCGAGAACCACTCCGATTCTTACAGAAAACCCCAATCGATTCCATACCCTAACCCATGGAACCCTGGAAGACCGTTTATCCTTTGAAGGCCTCATCCTTCGGAATGAAGAAGTGGTAAGAAACGCTTCCCGGGGATTAGTGGTGGAGCCGGGAGAACGGGTGGGGAAGGGACAATTGATCACCGAAGGCTTAAGCAGTCCCGCCTCGGGGGTAATTGTGGAAACCCGGGACGGTTTTGAAGAAAAGCTGGCATTCAATCGGGTGCTGGAAGCTCCGGAGGCTCATCTGGATACCGCGCAAGAGGTAATGGACTTAGAGGCCGTTGACAGCAAAGAAGGCATTCGAATCATTAAAGGCTACCACTGGGGAATCCTGGGAGAGGTATCCCTAGAAGAAGGGAAGGAACTTCAGCCGGGGCAGAGAATCTGGATAGAATCCCGGGGAAAAAGAGTTCGGGGAACCGTTGCATGGAGCGGAGAAAAGGAAACCGGAGAGGGCGCCTGGCTAATGGTGAAAAGCACAGAGCACCTCGATGGTATTTACGATAATCGTAGACAGGATATCACTTTGATTAAACGAGAAGTGGAAGGTCTCAGTGTCCCCCTGGATACTATCTATTATCAGGAGGATCAAGCCTATGTAACCCAACGAAAATCGGGGAATAATGAGAAGGTGCCGGTGAATATTCTTTTAGCCGACGAGGAAGGAGCCATTTTGTCCGCCGATGAATTCACGGATGCCGAGGGAGAAGTGCACCGGACGGTTTCACTGTACGATGAAGTTTTATTAAATCAAGGAAACAGCCGAGGGGAGGAGGGACCTGATGAATAATACAATTAAAGAAAATTGGCTGGAAACCGAGGAAAGAATAAAAAAAGCCAATCCCGACGGAAAAGACATTACGGTGGTTGCAGTAACCAAGACCCATAGCACCCAGGTGATTGAAAACGCTTTGGCCCTGGGATTTTCGGAAATCGGGGAGAATAAAGCTCAGGAGTTTGTTGAGAAATATGACCGGATGGAAGGCCAAAAGGAAAACATTAACTGGCACATGATCGGTCACCTGCAGCGGAACAAAGTGAAGTACGTTGTCGGCAAGACCAAACTGATCCAATCCCTGGATTCCATGCGACTGGCCAAGGAAATTGAAAAGCGGGGAGCCGCTGAAGGGATTACCGTGGATACATTGTTACAGGTTAATGTAGCCAGGGAAGAGGCAAAATACGGTATTTTTATGGAGGATGTCATATCCTTTTTGAAAAATATAGAAACTTTCAAGTCCCTTAAGATTCGAGGGCTGATGACCATGGCCCCTTTTTACCAGGACCCTGAAGAAACCAGGGAATGTTTTAAAAAGTTGAAAAATATGTTTGAAGAGCTGAAAAAAGAGGAATATAACAATGTAAGTATGGATTATCTCTCCATGGGAATGTCCAACGATTTTGAGGTGGCGGTGGAAGAAGGATCCAACATGCTTCGACTGGGAAGAACCTTATTTGGGGAAAGACCTAAATCAAAAAAATAATAATAGGAGGTTTTAGCAATGGCAGAAAAGTTAATTGAAAAAGTGAAGTACTTTGTTGGAATGGATGAGGACGAACTGGAAAATGAAGAGTATGACGGCGAAGTAGAAGAGGAGCAGACCATGCAAACTTCAAAAACAAACAAAGTGTATAACCTTCACAAGAATGAACAGGTAAACGTCGTGATTTTCGAGCCCAAGGATTTTGAAGAAGCCTCTGTAATTGTGGATAATTTAAAAACACGAAAGCCCGTAGTGGTGAACTTAGAAGAGGTGGAAACGGAGCTGGCAAAGAAATTCTTTGACTTTTTATCCGGAGCGGTTTATGCTTTAGATGGTAACATTCAAAAAGTTTCTGCATCGATTTTCATTTTAGCTCCCAGCAACGTGGAATTAACCGGAGCGGGAACCCGGGAAGATTTTAAGGCGAAGGGACCTTTCCCCTGGCAGAAATAGAATGTTAACTGACATAAATTAAGGAGTTGTTCGACATTGTTTGATGCATACACCGTAAGCCAAGCCCTGTTTCAATTGGGCAGAATAATAAATTTTTTGATCCTGGCAAGGATTATCATGTCCTGGGTAAACCCCAACCCCACAAGTCCCATTGCTTCAGTTTTGTACAGTGTTACAGAACCGATTTTGGGCCCCATACGAAGTTTGATATACAACGTGTTTAAATATCAGGGAATGCTGGATTTTTCACCGATTGTGGCGATTTTACTGATCAATTGGCTGATCATTCCCTTCCTGAGAAATTTAGCCTTTATGGTATTGTAATGGAGGGATGTTTTGATCGATAAGGAAAAATATACCCAACATATACAGGACCAGGAGGCAAAGGAACGGGTTGTACGAGCCTTAGGAAAAGTGGAAGGGGTACTAAAAAGTCATGATATACGCTGGACGGAATTTCTAACCCCCTATGAACAACAGCAGGTCATCGGAATTATAAATAGTTTTCAGGATATTACCTATAGAACCGAAGGTGGTTATCAAGGGGCTGAACGTCAGGTGATAACCATTTTTCACGACTACCTGCCCCGGGAGACGGTTCCCCCCGCTGTTGTACTGATGAAAATCAAGAATAAGAACCGGTTCAAAACCCTGAACCACCGGGATTATTTAGGCAGTGTCTTGAATTTAGGTTTAAAGCGGGAAAAAATCGGGGACATTTTGGTCCATCCTGATTACTGCCATATGATTGTGGATCGGGAAATCGGGGATTACATTCTGTTTCAGCTGGAAAAAGTGGGGAATGCTCCTGTGGAAGTACAGCTGGATGACCTTAATAATCTAGAGGTTCCTGAGGAGGAGGTAAAGGAAATCCAAGGAAGTGTATCCTCCCTGAGATTGGATGCGGTTTTGGGGCTGGGTTGCAAGCTTTCCCGGAAGGATGCCCAAAGTCTCATTAAAAAAGGGGATGTGAAGGTGAACTTTCAGGTTGCCCTAAAGACGGCCCAGGAACTGCAAGAGGGAGACCAGATATCCGCAAAGGGCTTCGGCCGAATAAAGCTTCGGGCCCTGGGAAAGGAAACCAAGTCCGGTAGGATTAAAATCACGTTGGAAAAGTTGCTATAATAAGGAGGTACATAAAATGATCACTCCATTGGATATTGAAAAAAAAGAGTTCAGCAAAGGGGTACGAGGTTATAAGGAACGGGAAGTGGAGGAATTCTTAAATGAAATTCTGACGGACTTTGAAACCCTTTACAGTGAAAACAGTCAACTGAAGGAAGAGATTCAAAGGGTAAAGGAAGAAATGGAAAAATACCAAAACATAGAGGAAACCCTGAAAAACACCTTGGTCGTGGCCCAAAACACCGCGGATGAAGTGAAGCGAAATGCCAATAAGGAGGCGCAGCTGATCCTGGATAAGGCGGAGAATGATGCCAAGCTGATCGTGGAAAAAGCAAAACGGGATCAGGAAAAGATCGAACAGCAGCATGAAGAAGCGAAAAAACAGATGAATATATTCAAAGTGCGATGTAAGACCCTGTTGGAATCACAATTAAGCACCATACTGGATGCAGACTTTAACCAGGAGGATGAAATTGACTAATGAAGAAACTCGCTCCGAGGAATGAGAGCGAGATTTTTTTTGAAATAAATTATGGGAGGGATTGATTATCATGATTCAATATGGAATAATTGGAGCTATGGATGAAGAAGTGGATATCCTGCAGGAAGAGATGGAAGTACACTTGGAAAAAGAGATTGCAGGCCTTCATTTTTATCAGGGGGTCCTGGAGAAAAAATCCGTTGTTCTGGTCAGAAGCGGGATCGGAAAAGTGAATGCCGCGGTATGCACCCAGATCCTGATCAGTGAATTTAAAGTGGAAAAAATCATCAATACCGGGGTGGCGGGAGCCCTGGGGGAGGATTTAGAGATATTAGACATCGTGGTATCCACGGAACTGCAGCAATACGATGTGGATGCCAGCAAATTCGGTTACAAAACCGGAGAGATCCCGAGAATGGACACCTCGATTTTTTCCGCTGAACCGGCCTTAGTAAAAAAAGCTTATGAAAAAGGGCTGAGACGATTCGGGGAAAAGGGCATTAAAAAGGGAAAAATTGTTTCCGGGGATACGTTTGTCAGCAGTGTGGAGATGAAGCATCGCCTGGAAAAGGAATTCAAGGCCCGGTGTACGGAAATGGAAGGGGCAAGCATAGCCCAGGCCTGTTATATGAACCGGGTTCCCTTTGTGGTCATCCGAACCATGTCGGATAAAGCCGACGGATCCGCCAATGATAATTATAAAACCTTTGTGACCAAGGCGGCTTTTCGTTCAAAGGAGTTAGTAAAAGACATTATTAGAGAAGAGAACTTTTAGACCCAGGAAGGGAGTTTTTGTTTTGAATATTGGGATGTTTATCATTATATTAGCCATGGATATGGCGACGAAATACTGGGCATACAACTATCTTAGGGAGATTGGAAGCATCCCTGTTATAGAAAATATTTTTCACCTGACCTATGTGGAAAACCGGGGGGCCGCCTTTGGAATTTTACAGGATCAACGGTGGATTTTCATTGTGGTAACCATCGCTACCTTGCTGTTTATTTTGTGGTATTTACGGCAGATGGATCCGGAGATTAAGATACTGAAAATCGGATTAAATCTGATTTTTGTAGGAGCCATCGGCAATCTGATCGATCGTATCTACCTGGGTTTCGTAATCGACTTTATAGATTTTAGGATTTGGCCCGTATGGAATGTGGCGGATATGGCCATTGTTGTGGGAACCATTATTACTATCGGGGTAATCATCTTTTATGAAAAAGCCATAGAAAAGGGGCTGTAAATATGGAAAGACATGAATTCATTGTTGATGCAGAAGACGAGGGGAAGCGCCTGGATGTCTTCTTAGCGGAAAATTTGGAGGAGTACAGCCGGAGCTACCTGCAAAAATTGATTAAAGAAAAACGGGCCCTGATTAAGGGCGAGCCGGGGAAAAACCGGAGCCCTCTAAAGGAGGGGGAGGAAGTAAGCATTGAAATTCCGGAACCGAAACCCTTGGAAATCAAAGGGGAAAACATACCCCTGGAGATAATCTACGAAGATGGGGATCTTTTAGTGGTAAACAAGCCCCAGGGAATGGTTGTCCACCCCGGTGCCGGGAATTACGAAGGCACCATGGTGAATGCTTTGCTGTATCATTGTCAGGGAAAGCTCTCTTCCATTAACGGGGTCATTCGCCCGGGGATTGTGCACCGGATTGATAAAGATACTTCGGGACTGTTAATGGTAGCGAAGACCGACCAGGCTCATCGCAGCCTACAAAATCAATTGAAGGACCGGAAGGTGACAAGAGTTTACCGGCTATTGGTCCACGGTGTAATGGAAGAGGGGCAGGCGGTGATCGATGCACCCATGGGACGGTCCCCGAATAATCCGTTGAAAATGGCGGTTCGGGATGAGGGAAGATTTGCCAGAACCCATATCACGGTTCTGGAACGATTTGAAAAATACACCTTGCTTGAGGCCCGTTTGGAAACGGGAAGAACCCATCAAATTCGAGTGCACCTACAGTATATCGGTCATGCCTTAGTGGGAGATCCGGTTTACGGACCGACGAAAGCCCATTTCTCCTTGGAGGGACAGATGCTCCATGCTAAAACCTTAGGCTTCCTTCACCCAAGAACCGGGGAGGAAATGGAGTTCGATTCCCCCATGCCCGAGGATTTTCAAAAGGTGATTGAAAGCCTGAGAAGGGATAAAACCCGTGAAGAGGAATAAATCAAAGAAAGGGGGGGACACTCCTTGAAAAATATTCTGGATGAAAATGCAATCAAACGATCCATTACTCGAATTTCCTATGAAATAATCGAAAAGAACAAGGGGATTGAAGACCTGGTTCTTGTGGGGATAAAAACCCGGGGAGTGCCCTTGGCGGATCGAATTGCCAAGAGGCTCTTTGAACTTGAAGGACTGCAAGTTCCTGTGGGGAAATTGGACATCACCCTATACCGGGACGATCTTACGGAAAAAAACAAGGACCCTGTGATTAACAATAGTGAAGTACCGGAAGATATCCAAAAGAAAATTGTGATCCTGGTGGATGATGTATTATACACCGGAAGAACCACCCGGGCCGCCCTGGATGCGGTGACGGACATCGGAAGGCCTCAGATCATACAGCTGGCGGTATTAATTGATCGGGGCCATCGGGAACTGCCCATTCGAGCGGATTATGTGGGAAAAAATGTACCCACTTCCAAAAAGGAAATCGTGAAGGTGGAACTTGCCGAGGTGGATGGCAGGGACCGGGTATCCATTATCAAGTAAGAATATAATAAGTAAGGATAGAAAAAGTGACCGCACCCTTAAGGGTGGGCCACTTTTTTTATGGTCTTGATATTTTCTTCCAGGGCGTCCACTAATATCGTGGAAAAGTTTTCATAAATAACCATGCCCGGTTTTGAACCCTTTGGGCTTTTCACGTGTTTTCGCCGGGTGTAGTCTACGGAGACCTTCGTGGCATTTTGCCCTTTGCTGTAGTAAGCCGCCAGGGTTGCGGCTTCCAGAATACTTTCTTCGGAAGGTTCTTTGCCCTCCGACAGCAGGACGGTGTGGGAGCCCGGTTGGTCCTTAACGTGGAACCAGAGATCCTCTTTTCCTGCAATTTTAAAGGTGATTTTCTCGTTTTGTTTGTTATTTTTCCCCACCAAAACTTTTAAGCCGTCGGAGGTTTCAAAGGCAAGGGGGTTTGCCGGGGAGGATTTTTTCTTCTTCGTTTTTTTCTTGGCTTTTAAAATCTTTTGCTCCTCCAGTTCCTCCCGGATTTCTTCAATGTCCGATAAATCCTGGGCATGATCAATACTTGAGAGCACTCCCCGTAAATATTCGATTTCTCTTTTGGTCTGAATCTTTTGTTTTCGAATTTCGATCAGGGCATTTTTTGCCTTGTTGTATTTTTTATAAAACTTCTGGGCATTTTCCGAGGGACTCATCCGGACATTTAAGGGGATGGTCACGGTTTTTTGCTCCGGGTCATAGAAGTTTTGCACTTCGATTTTCTTATCCCCTTTTTTCATCCGGTGCAGATTAGCGGTAACCAAATCTCCTTTGAGTTTATGTTCCTCCGCATTTTCCGCGGTCTTGTAATCCTTTTCCAATTTCCCGTATTTATTGACGAGACGCTGAAGGCGTTGACTTACGGTTTTCCGTAAATCCTGGGATTTTTGTTTTAACCGTTCCCGGTGGTCCTTGGTGTAATAGTAGTATTCTAAAACCTCGCTGATCCGATCAAAGGATTTTTTTTCATAGACCGACAGATGGGTTAAGGGATAGATACCAAAGGCTTTGGGTTTATCCTTTTCCAGATAAACCGCCGGAGAAACCTCATGTTTTTTGAGACTGTCCAGAAGCTTTTTGTATTCCTGATACAGGTCGTAAAAGTTTTCATCCTTTAGGGAATGGAGAGGAAGGTCTTCATCAAGACCTGCCCGTTCAATAAGTTCTCTGGAGATCAGAGGGGAAAATCCGATGATGTTTCCAAAGAGCCCCTTGATTAAAGTCTCCGTGGAAGGGGAGGATATAACCTCCTTGAAGGTCCTTAGGGAATCGATGTCAAAGGGGGAGGTTTTATCCAGGGGCGGGTGTTCATAGGAAATTCCCGGCAGTACCTGGCGAAGGCTGCTGACTTCCATGCCCACCCGTTTAATGCTGTCAATGATTTTTCCGTTTTCCCCGTTGACTAATAAAATATTACTGTGTTTGCCCATCATTTCGATGATCAGTTCCTTCGGCTGCAGAATATTCAATTCATCATAGGAATCGATGGTGATCTTTAACACCCGGTCAAAATAGGGTTGCTCTATGCTTCGGATTCTTCCGTTTTGCAGGGTTTTTCGAAGGAGCATACAAAAGTCGGGGGCTTTTTTAGGATTGGTTTTGTTTATCCTTGTAAGATGCACCCTAGGGTAATTGCTGTGGGCGGATAGGAGCAATCGGTAATTGGTCTTTTGACTGCGGATCAACAGATGGATTTCATCTTTTTCCGGCTGGTGAATTTTGTCCACTTTTCCGTCAATCAGCAGGTTTTCCAGTTCGTTTTTCAAACTATAAAGCAGTGTGCCGTCGAGGGCCATAACTTTTTCCTCCTTCATTTACTTATTGCTTAAATATAGCATAAAACGTAGGGCAAGGCAAAAACCTGAAAGAATCTTTCTCGGTAGAGGATGAAAAACAAAAGATCAGTGGTTAAAAAAGAAAAGATTTGTTATAATGAGGGCAAGCTTATTGTAAATAAAACAAGAAAATGAGAGGAAAATCATGAAAATCGATTTTATAAAAATCCATGGAATCGGCAACGACTTTATTATCACTAAGGATCAATTAGAACCCGGGGATTATTCCCGGGGGGCAAAGAGTATTTGCAACCGTCGTTTCGGCGTGGGGGCCGACGGCTTTATGGCGGTGGAAAAAAGCCTGAAAGCCGATGTGAAGATGGTATATTATAACAATGACGGGTCCCTGGCTAATATGTGCGGCAACGGTCTCCGTTCCTTTTCGAAATATGTTTTCGACAACAAAGAAGTAAAAGGGCGGCGTTTTACCGTGGAAACCCTGGATGGTATAAAACCCGTGGAGATTACCGAGGTGGATCCCCGGGGCCGGGCAGAAAAAATCAAGGTGGAGATGGGTTGGTATCAACTGGATTTTCTATCGAAAATCCTGGAAGTACAAGGGGAAACCTTGGAACTGGGAAGCCTTATCCTGGGGGTTCCCCACGGGGTGATCTTTGAAAAACGCCTTTCCGAGGAACGGCTCAAGAGTTTAGGGCCGGCGGTGGAATCCCATCCCCTGTTTTCGGAAGGTATCAATGTGAATTTTGCTAAGGTTCTTGACGGGGAAAATGTGGAAATCATAACCTGGGAAAGAGGCTGTGGCTATACCCTGGGTTGCGGGACCGGTATGACCGCCGTGGTGGTTCTGGGAAACCTGCTGGGAAAACTTTCAAGGAAGGTTAAGGCCCACTCGCCGGGAGGGACCTTGGAAATTGAAATTTTGGAACGAGAAAAGAGGATAACCATGGAAGGGCCTGCGGAAACCATTTGTGAAGGCACCTATGAACTAAAATAGAGAAAATAGGAGGTTACCCTATGTTAATCAGTATGACCGGTTTTGGAAGGGGAGAAGCCCGGGTTGGGAATAAAACCTTTTCCATTGAGGTAAAATCTGTTAATCATCGTTATCTGGATATGAACATCCGTATGCCTAAACAATTTTTAAACTTCGAAGAACCCATGCGAAAATTGATTAAAGAACAAGTGCGAAGAGGAAAAGTGGATGTATTTGTAAATTATGAAACCTTAGAAAGCTCCAAGGGGGAAGTGAAGGTGGATTTGGAACTGGCCAAGGGATACTATGAAGGCCTCAAAGCCATTGGAGAGCACCTCTCCATTACCGATGACGTAAACACCCTGGCCATCGGACGAATGCCCGAGGTTCTTTCCCTTGAAACCGGGGAAGAGGAGGAAAAGGTGATTGAAGAGGGGATTCATAGTGCTCTGACCCAGGGTCTGAGTCATCTTTCCGCCATGCGTAAAAATGAGGGGGAAAAAACAGAACAGGACTTGGCCCACCGGCTAGAAGAGGTGAAGGCATCCCTAGAGATCATTGAAAATCTTGCCCCCACCCAGGTGGAGCAGTACCGGGAGAAGTTGATGGAGCGCATCGGAGAGCTGGTACAAAACCAAATAGACATTGATGAAGAACGAATTCAGGGAGAAGTGGTGTTCTTTGCAGATAAAAGTAATATCAACGAAGAGGTGGTACGGCTGAAAAGTCATGGAGAAGAGTTTCATAAAACCCTAAGCCTCCGGGAACCCATGGGAAGAAAGCTGGATTTTATTCTCCAGGAGATGAACCGGGAAATCAACACCATCGCCTCAAAGTCTCACAGCATGGAAATATCCAGGGAAGTCGTCCAGGTAAAAAGCGCCTTGGAAAAAATGCGGGAGCAGGTTCAAAATATCGAATAATCCCTATAGGACCGGCAATCCTTTCAGGGAAGGATATAGTTACCGAACAAACAGCAATCCATAAAAGATTAACCATAAAGGAGGAAAAGTATGAGCGGCGGATTAATAAATATCGGATTCGGAAATATTGTGGCGGTGAACAGAATCGTTGCCATTGTCAGTCCCGAGTCGGCACCGATCAAACGGATGATTCAGGAGGCCCGAGAAAGAAGCATGCTGGTGGACGCCACCTATGGAAGGCGTACCCGGGCCGTGATTGTCACTGACAGTGAACATATAATACTATCAGCGATTCAACCGGAGACCGTGGCTCAGCGCTTAGAGAACCGGGAAAAGGAAGAACAGGAAATTCCGGTGGAAATAGATATAGAGCAAGAGGAAGACTAAGATAACCAAGATTCTCAAAATAGGCTTAAGAAATAATCAGAAAGAGGGATGGTATGGAAAACAGCGGACTGTTAATAGTAATATCCGGCCCTTCGGGAGCAGGGAAAGGAACGATTTGTAAAGCTTTACTGGAAAAAGATCCAAGCATTCATGTATCGGTTTCTGCCACCACAAGGGCTCCCAGGATGGGGGAAGTCCATGGGGAAAATTATTATTTTCTTACTATGGAGGAGTTTAAAGAGCGCTTAGAGCAGGATCAATTCCTGGAATACGCTAAGGTTTATGACAACTATTATGGAACTCCGAAGGAAAATGTGATGGAGCAGCTTCAACGAGGAAAAGATGTGCTTTTGGAAATCGATACAGAGGGAGCCTTGAAGGTAAAGGAAAAATTCCCGGAAGGGGTATTTATTTTCATTCTACCTCCCAGGATCGAAGATTTGAAAAGACGAATTATGAATAGAGGTACGGAAAGCGAAGAGGATATTAAGAAGCGATTAGAGGCGGCAAAGGAAGAAATTCAGAAAATCCATGAATACAATTATGGAGTGATCAATGATGATGTGGAACGGGCCACCCTGGATGTGCAAAGCATTCTATCCGCGGAGAAACTGAAAACCGAAAGAAATTATCAGGATCTGATTGAAAAATATATTTAAAGGAGTGTTATTAATGTTAAACCCATCAGTTAATGATTTAGTCGAAATTGTAGGAAGCAAGTACACCTTAATTGTCCTAGCGGCAAAAAGAGCAAGAGAAATCAATTTAGGAGCCATTCCCACAGTGGACATGCCGAATTCCAATAAAGCGGTGTCCATTGCAACCCAGGAGATTTACGAAGGCAAAATTACCTATACAAGAATCAAAGAATAGAGGTGATTCGATGTTAAAGGGAAAGAATGTAGTACTAGGCGTAACCGGGGGCATTGCAGCCTATAAGGCCTGTGAAATAATTAGCGGTCTGAAAAAAATCGGTGCGAACATTGATGTTATTATGACCCGTTCCGCCACGGAATTTATCACCCCCTACACGTTTCAGTCCTTAACCGGGAACGCCGTGGTGGTGAATATGTTTGAAACACCTAAATACTGGGATATGGAACATATTTCTCTAGCTCAAAAATCGGATATATTGCTGGTGGCACCAGCCACTGCCAATCTGATCGGGAAGGTGGCCACAGGGATTGCGGATGATATGCTTTCCACTACGATTATGGCCTCCGACAAACCTGTAGTATTTGCTCCGGCTATGAATACGAAAATGTTTGAAAACCCTGGGGTTCAAGAAAACATGAAGACCCTGCTGAAACGGGGATATCATATTATTCCCCCTAAGGGGGGGATGCTGGCTTGTGGAGACGAAGGGCAGGGAAAGTTGCAGGAAGTCTCCATAATCCTGGAGGAACTGGAAAGAATCTACGACAAAGAGTTGCAAAGGGAAAATAAGGATTTAGAAGGAATCAAGTTTCTCGTAACCGCCGGCCCTACCCGGGAGATTATTGATCCGGTACGTTTTTTAAGCAACCACTCCACGGGGAAAATGGGCTATGAAATTGCCAAAGCCATTATAAAGCGGGGCGGGGAAGTGAAACTGATTTCGGGGCCCAGCGGTTTAGAGGCGCCGGAAGGGGCAGACACGGTTTTAGTTGAAAGCGCGGAAGAGATGTTTGAAGCCGTTCAGGAGTCTTATCCCTGGTGTGATGTGTTAATCAAGTCCGCGGCGGTATCCGATTACCGACCGAAAACCCGGGAGGGGCAAAAGGTAAAAAAAGATTCCCGGAAGGAAGAAATCCAACTCACCTTGGTGCGAAATCCCGATATCCTCTTTGAAATGGGAAAAATAAAAGGTCCGGGGAAAATCCATGTGGGTTTTGCTGCGGAGACGGAAAAAATAAAGGAACATGGAGAAGAAAAAATCCAAAAGAAAAACCTGGACTTTATTGTGGCCAATGATGTAACCGAGGAAGGGGCAGGTTTTGCTCATCATACCAACATTGTCCATTTTATTGATAAAAACGGAGATCACAGTAAAACCGAAAAAGTGGAAAAGTCCGCCATCGCCCATGAAATACTGGATAAGGTACTGCTGAAGAAAAAGTCTGAAAACAGCTAAAGTATTACTGTTAAAATTGATTGCAAAAGGAGGGGTTTTATGGAGGTTGCCAAGGTCATAATCGATCAAAATTCCCATCACACCGACCGACCCTTCGACTATAAAATCCCCGGGGAGTTAAGGGAAGCAGTGAAAGTGGGAAGCCGAGTGCAGGTGACCTTCGGAAAGGGTCATAAGAAAATGGAGGGGTATGTCCTTGGAGTTAAGGATATTGAAAAACCCCGGTATACCATAAAAAATCTTCAAGGGGTGGTACAAAACGTACCACCCTTGTCTGAGTTGCAAATTGACATGATTCTTTGGATGAAAAAAACTTATTTATGTACCTATATGGAGGCAATTTCCGCCGTGGCGCCTCCGAAAGCCTATGGAAACATCAAGGAGAAAAAGGATGTTTATGTAAGAAGAAAAATCTCCTCGGAAAAACTGGAAAGCCAACTGGAGAAAACGCCAAACAACGCCAAACGGCAAAGAGAGATTCTACAGTATTTCCTAGAGGAAGAGGAACTATTACTAAAATCCCTGCCGGGCATTAAAAGCCTATACAAAAATGCAGTTAATGCTTTGGAAAAGAAGGGGATCCTTGAGGTCATAGAAAAAGAAAAGGCCTCTAAGCTCTTAAGTATGAAATCTCCGTCCAATCCTCCCAGGGTGCCCTTAACCACGGAACAAAAGAAGGCCTTGGAAACCATGAAAGAGGGTTTTCAGCAAACTCAGCAAAATGGAGTAAAGGGGAAGACTTACCTGCTTCATGGCGTTACGGGAAGCGGAAAGACGGAACTTTACCTAGGACTGATAGAAAAAGCCTTGGAGATGGGGAAAACCGCCATCGTTCTGGTGCCGGAAATTTCTCTGACCCCTCAAACCATGGAACGGTTTACCGCCAGGTTCGGGGAAGCCATCGCCCTTATTCATAGCTCCCTGACCTTAAAGGAGCGCTACCATGAATGGGAAAAAATTCAACAGGGGAAAGCGAAAATCGTAATCGGTGCCCGTTCCGCAATTTTTGCCAATCTTGAAAACCTGGGGATGATTGTGGTGGATGAGGAACACGAATATACTTATAAATCCGAGCAAAATCCAAAATACCATGCCATAGAGATTGCCAAGTACCGCAGTGAAAAAGAAGGGGCTCAAGTTATACTGGGCTCTGCCACCCCCTCCGTGGAGAGTTATTACCGGGGGGAAAAGGGGATATACGAATTAATATCTTTGGACCGGCGGGTAACGAAGCATCAGCTTCCCCAGGTGGAAATGGTGGATATGCGGGAGGAACTGGATGTAGGGAATTTAAGCATGATCTCGGGAAGTTTAAAAAGTCAGATCGAAGAAAACTTAAAAAACCGGGGACAAACTATACTATTTTTAAATCGTCGGGGGTTTTCAACTTTTCTTTCCTGTAAGAAATGCGGATACGTGGAGAAATGCCAAGACTGTGATATTACCATGACCTACCATCTGCCTTCCGATGAACTTATCTGCCATTACTGCGGAAAAAAGAAAAAGCCTATTACGGAGTGTCCCGACTGTGGCAGCACAACCATTAAACATTTCGGATACGGCACTCAAAAGCTGGAAAAAAATATCGAAAACCTATTTCCCCAGGCGCGAATTCTTCGAATGGATGTGGATACCACCACGGAAAAAGGGGCCCACGAAAAGGTATTAAATGCTTTTAAGAATCGTGAGGCGGATATCCTGATCGGAACCCAGATGATTTCCAAGGGACTGGATTTCCCGGGAGTGACCTTAGTGGGAATAATCGCCGCGGACTCCATTTTAAATCTTCCGGACTTTCGGGCTTCAGAGCGGACTTTTCAGCTACTGACCCAAGTGGCGGGCCGCGCGGGACGGGGAGAGGACTTAGGCTCCGTAGTCCTTCAAACCTATAAACCGGAACACTATAGCATTGAGGAGGCTATAAAGCAGGATTATGTCGGTTTTTATAAAAGAGAAATCGGCCTTCGGGAAGCCTTTGAATATCCTCCCTTTACGGCTCTTTATTTGGTAAATCTTATGGGGGAGGATGAAGACAAGGTGTATAACACCGCGATAAAAATTTCCAAAGGCATTCGATATATACTGAAAAATGAAGGGCATAGTGATTGTTTGGAAGAGTGTATTTTAGGGCCGAACCCCTCGGTAATTACAAAGATTAATAAAAACTACCGTTACAGAATTTTACTGAAAAACATTAATATTGACAAACAGCTATTGAAAAAAGTTCTCAAATATGTTTGTATTAATAAAAGAAAACAATTTGTTCCCGATGAGGTAAACTTAAGTATCGATTTTAATCCCTATAGTATTATTTAAGCGGAGGGTTTTCTGCTTGGGATTTATTTCGAATAGCCCCTGGTGGAAGAGCTGATCAAGGGTTAGGAAAACTTAAAGTCATAGAACAAATTCCCTAGGGTAAACCTAATAGTTCAATGAACACAGGAGGAGATGAACGTGGCAATTAGAATCATTCGTAAGGACGAAGATCCCATTCTTCGTAAAAAAGCAAAAACCGTGGAAAAAATAGACGACCGGGTAAAAACATTATTGGAAGATATGAAAGATACCATGTATGATGCTGACGGCGTCGGACTAGCCGCTACCCAGGTCGGGGTGTTAAAAAGAATAATTTTAGTGGATGTGGGTCAAGGCCTGTTGGAGATGATCAATCCTGAGATCGTAGAGACCTGCGGCGAAGAGATTGACGAGGAAGGTTGTCTAAGCTTACCGGGAGTAAACGGAGAAGTTTCTCGGCCCGAGGCGGTCACCGTAAAGGGACTGAACCCCCAGGGACAGGAAATCGTTGTGGAGGCGAAAGACTTATTTGCCCGGGCCCTATGCCATGAAATTGATCATTTAAACGGGGTACTGTTTACGGACCGAATCATCAAATAGCAAACAACCAACTGAAAAGAAGGTGAAAAGTATGAAGGTTATTTTTATGGGGACCCCGGATTTTGCGGTCCCCTGTCTTGAAGGATTAATTAAGGATAAAAACCATGAAGTGGTGGGGGTTTTCACCCAGCCCGATAGGCGAAAGGGCCGGGGGAAAAAAATGCAGGGTACTCCGGTGAAAACCCTGGCCGAAGAGGAAAACATCCCGGTCTATCAGCCGGAAAAACTGAACACACCGGAATCCTACGAAATTCTTAAGAATATCAACGCCGATATTTTTGTGGTGGTGGCCTACGGGCAGATCCTTTCGAAGGAAATGCTGGAACTCCCCCCTTATGGTGCCGTGAACGTCCATGCTTCTCTGCTGCCGAAATACCGGGGAGCCGCACCGATTCACTGGGCCATCATTAACGGAGAGGAAACAACGGGGATTACAACCATGCAAATGAATGAAGGATTGGATACGGGGGATATGCTGTTGCAAGAGGGCATCTCTATCGGAGATGAAGATACCACGGGAGATCTTCATGACCGGCTGGCCTTACTTGGGAAAAAACTTTTAGTTGAAACTCTGAATAAACTGGAAGAAAAATCAATCACACCCACGCCACAGCCTGAAGAGGGCAGCAGTTATGCGCCGAAAATTTCAAAAGCCTTAGCAGAGATTGATTGGAGTACTTCCGCAAAGGAGATCTACAATCTGATTCGGGGACTGAGCCCCTTTCCCGGGGCCCGGACCCGGTATCAGGAAAAATCTTTAAAAATCCATCGTGCCCGATGGATCGAAGAGGAGCATTCAGCGGATCCCGGCATGATACTTGAGGTTTCCAAAGAAGGAATCCTGGTTGCCGCAGGAAAAGGTAAGATTCAAATTACCGAGCTGCAACTCAGCGGTAAAAAACGCATGGGGGTATCGGAATTTTTAGCGGGAAATAGCCTGGAAGTCCATGGGAAATTAGGTGCTCGGGATGAATAGCGTAAAACGGCTCCTGACCCTACTTTCGGTGATGTTTTTGATAGGTATTCTTATTCTTGCAGGGGGATGGGCTCTTTCCCGGGGGGCGTCCGCGATACTTTTAGGAATCATCAACTATGGCTTGCTGATGGGAGCGATAGCCTTTTTTGCGTTAACTTTTTTACTGATTTATGCTATAATAATGCTTAGAGCAGAAAAGGTGATCCCGAAACCGTTAAAAAACGGGGTGAGGTTATCCATTCGACTGCTGTATCCCATCATTGTGGGAATCGGAAAACCCCTGGGCTACGATAAAAAAACCATACGAAATGCTTATGCCCAACTGAATAATCATCTGATTCTCAGCAACGAGTATCAATTTAAAGGGGAAGAGATCATGATTTTAACCCCCCATTGTCTTCAAAAGTCCACCTGCGGCCTTCGGGTTACCCAAAACCCGGATTTATGCAAGCGATGCGGACAGTGCAATGTGGACGATCTGGTGGGATTGAAAGAAAAATACGGAATTCAACTGGCGATTGCCACCGGGGGAACCCTGGCAAGGCGTAAAATAATGGAAATGAAACCGAAGGCGATTATTGCCGTAGCCTGTGAACGAGACTTAATCTCAGGACTGCAGGATGTAAAAGATCTGCCGGTTTTAGCCATTGTCAACCGGCGCCCGGAAGGCCCCTGTGTGAATACAGAAATGGATATTGAACAGGTGGAGCTGGGAATCCGCCATTTTCTAAAGGAGTGATATAAATGCCAATGCCTTTAATGATGAGTACACAGTCTTTGATGCTGATGATTCCGGCGATTCTTTTTACGCTGTATGCTCAAAGCAAAGTAAAATCAACGTTTAATAAATATTTACAGGTGCGGACACTTAAAGGATTTACAGGATCTCAAGTAGCAAGAGGGATTCTGGATCGAAACGGAATGCATGATGTGAATGTGGAAAGAAGCCAGGGAAGTTTAAGCGATCATTACGATCCGAGAAGCAAAGTGGTTCGACTGTCCCCGGAGGTTTATGAAAGAAGTTCCGTGGCCTCCGTATCCGTCGCCGCCCATGAGGTGGGGCACGCCCTGCAACATGCCGGGGGTTATTTGCCCTTGACCATTCGGAACAATTTTGTGCTACCCATCGCCAACTTCGGATCAAAGACCGCCTGGATTTTTATTTTGGGAGGATTTTTATTCCGAGGGGAAATCATGGGGGTGGACATGCTGGATCTTGGAATTTTACTATTCGCCGCGGCGGTGGTTTTTCAAATCGTAACCCTGCCGGTGGAATTTAATGCAAGTACCCGGGCCGTTGCCTTACTGGAAGGGAACGGTTATCTGGAAGCCTCGGAAATGCCTCAGTCGAAAAAAGTATTAAATGCTGCGGCCCTCACCTATGTAGCCTCCATGGCAGCTGCGGTTTTACAATTAGCTCGGCTGATTATGTTGAGAAATAGACGATAATAAAAAAGGCGCAGAAGTCGCCTTTTTTATTTAAGTAAAAAGGAGGAAATTTATGAATCCGAGAAAAGGAGCTTATCGGGTCTTGTCAAAAGTACTGTATGAAGAGACCTATTCCAATATCGCATTAAACGAAGAAATTCAAAAAGGAGATTATAAGGATAAGGATTTAAACCTCCTGACGGAGATTGTCTATGGTACCATTGAAAAACTCTTGACCCTGAATTTCGGGATCGATCATTTTTCCAAAGTGAAAACAAAGAAGATGGATGAGGCCACCCGACTGATTCTTCAAATCGGGGCCTACCAAATACTTTTTCTGGACCGTGTTCCCGATTTTGCCATTGCCAATGAAGCGGGAAAACTTGCGAGGGTCTATGCCAAAAGATCCAAAGGCTTTATCAACGGCATTCTTCGGAATATGATTCGACGAAAAGAGGAGATTTCCTGGCCGAAAAAGGAGGCGAATCTTCCCTTGTATCTGTCGGTAAACTACTCCTATCCTATGTGGTTAGTAGAGGAGTTGCTGAAATATTATTCAGCGGAGTTTACGGAAGGGTTCATGAAAGCCTCTGCTGAAAATCCCCCTATGTATTTTCGGGTGAATACGCTAAAAGTCTCAAGAGAAAAAGTTCTGGAAGCTTTTAAAAAACAGGGGCTCGAGGCGGAAATCTCAGCCCTTCTTCCTGAGGCAATTAAAGTGCAGGGTCTGAAAAATATTTCCGATTTTCAGCCCCTCAAAGAGGGATGGGTTCATATTCAGGATATCAGCTCCATGTTTGCAGCCAAGTTCTTAGATCCAAGGCCCGGAGAGTATGTCATGGACCTTTGCAGTGCACCGGGAGGGAAAACCACCCATATCGCCCAGTTGATGGAAAACAAAGGGGAGATTATTGCCCGGGACATTTTTCCCCATAAGCTTCGGTTGATCGAAGAGCATAGCCACCGTCTGGGAATTAACATCATTAAAACCCGGCAGTTCAGCGGGGAAAACCTGGACAAGGAGTCCATAGGGAAGGCGGACCGGGTGTTGGTGGACGCCCCATGCAGCGGTCTCGGGGTCATTCGCCGAAAACCGGAAATTAAGTACCGGGTTCGAAAAGAAGGACTCGAAGCACTGCAAAAACTTCAGCGTACCATACTGGAAAATGCGGCGAAATATGTAAAGTCCGGAGGGGTACTTTTGTATAGCACCTGCACGATCCATCCTTTGGAAAATCAGGGGATAACCGAAGCTTTTCTAAAAAACCATGGAGATTTTGTCCCCGTGGATCTAAAAGAAGAAACCGAAAGCCGTGTTAATAGCAACCTCGGTTTTTTCAACGAGTCCGGAGCGGTCGTCATTTTTCCCCAGGAACATCAAATGGACGGTTTCTATATACGCAAATTTCAAAAGCAATAGATAAAGGTCCGTTTTTATAGTAAAATGATATGATAAATAGAAGGGAGGACTTTCATTGTCCGAAGCAAAATTAGATTTACTCAGTATGACGGAAGAAGAGTTACAGAAATGGATGAAAGAAAGCGGTCAACAAAGTTTTAGAGGAACCCAGATCTTTGAATGGGTGCAAAAGGGAAACAAAAATATCGAAGAGATGTCCAATCTCTCCAAGGATTTACGGGGATTTTTAATGGAAAACGGTAAGGTGACGGATTTAAAAGTTGATAAAATGATTCACTCGAAACTCGATGAGACGGTTAAATTTCTGTTTCAATTGGAAGACCAGCATAAAATCGAGTCCGTGCTGATGCGATATAAACATGGGTATACCCTGTGTATTTCAACCCAAGCCGGTTGTGCCATGGGATGCAGCTTCTGCGCTTCCTCTAAGGGAGGCCTGCAACGGGATCTGACGGCAGGAGAAATCATCGACCAGGTGCACCAGGTTCAAAAGAATAAAGGGATTCGAATCTCCAATGTGGTTTTAATGGGGATCGGAGAGCCTCTGGATAATTTTAAAGAAGTGAAAAAGTTTTTATGGAATATACACCATCCCAAGGGACTGAATGTCAGTAATCGAAATATTACCTTGTCCACCTGCGGCTTGGTACCGGAGATCTATAAACTGAGGGATCTGGATTTACCCATTAACTTAGCCATATCCCTACATGCTCCCGAGGATGAGATGCGTGAGGCGATCATGCCCATTGCAAGGAAGTATTCCATTGATCAGGTTCTAACCGCATGTAAGGATTATATTAAAAAAACCAACCGAAGAATTACCTTTGAGTATGCTCTGGTAAAGGATTTTAACGATCAACGGGAGCATGCTAAAAGATTAGCGAAAATTTTAAAAGGGATGCTTTGCCATGTGAATATTATTCCGGTAAATCCCATTGACCAGGGGGACTTTGAAAAACCCTTTGACAAAACCGTCAAGGCCTTTGAAGAGGTTTTAAAGGAAAATCGAATTCCCGTTACGGTTCGAAGGGAACTTGGGCAGGATATTGATGCAGCCTGCGGGCAACTTAGAAACCGGAACTAATTAACTTGATAGCTAGGGAGGTTATGGAATGAAAGGAAGGGCCATGAGCAGTGTTGGAAAAGTGCGTAAGGCGAATGAAGACTTTTTTGGTATCCATGAGAAAGGCCAGCTATTTTATATGGTGGCTGACGGTATGGGGGGCCATAAAGCAGGGGATGTAGCCAGTGAAGAAACCGTAGGCTGTGTTTCTGAGTTTTTACAAAAACATCTGCACCCTGAGGCAAGGGGAGCAGAGGTTGAAAAAATTCTTGGGGAAAGCATTTCAGAGGCGAACACCGAGATTTTTGAAAAAGCCCAAAAGCAAGAGGAATGCAGTGGGATGGGAACCACCCTGACCCTGGCCGTTCCCCTTCCCAAAGAAAACAAGGTATATTTTGCCCATGTGGGGGATTCCAGAGCCTATGTCATTGAAAAGGATGGGATTTACCAGGTTACGAGGGATCACTCCTTAGTACAGGAGCTTGTGATCAACGGAGATATAACCGAAGAAGAAGCGAAGGCTCATCCGAAAAGGAATGTGATTACCCGGGCCGTGGGCACGGAAAGAGAGGTTCGTCCCGACGTATTTTCCATAGATTTTTCCTTTGACTCCGATCATTACATTATCTTATGTACCGAT
Source organism: Isachenkonia alkalipeptolytica (assembly GCF_009910325.1). Lineage (NCBI taxonomy): Bacteria > Bacillati > Bacillota > Clostridia > Eubacteriales > Clostridiaceae > Isachenkonia > Isachenkonia alkalipeptolytica. Next base: position 27,091 of record NZ_SUMG01000017.1, on the reverse strand, counting down.
GGTCTTTCCAATGCCATGGGAGAAGAAGAAATCAAAAATACTGTCCGGGACAGTGGAAGTATTGAAAGTGCATGTGCAGCGTTGATTAATAAGGCCAATGAGCGGGGCGGACAGGATAATATTACCGTTCTGATTCTGCAGGGGTCTTAGAAGGGAGGTTAGGTTTAATGATCGGAAATATTTTAGGCAATCGCTATGAAGTGTTGGAAAAGATCGGGGACGGCGGTATGGCCCTGGTATACAAAGGGAAATGTCAACTGCTGAACCGTTACGTGGGAATTAAAGTTCTGCGTCCGGAGTTTATTCAAGACAAGGATGTAGTGAATAAGTTTAAGCGGGAATCCCAAGCGGCGGCAAGTCTTTCTCATCCAAATATTGTAAATGTTTATGATGTGGGGCAGTATGAAGATACTTATTATATCGTTATGGAACTTGTGGAAGGGATCACCCTGAAAAAATACATTCAGGAAAAGGGAAAACTCTCGGAAAAAGAGGCTTTACAAGTGGGAAAACAAGTGGCAAAGGCATTGAAACATGCCCACAGCAACAGCATCATTCACCGGGACATCAAACCCCATAATATTTTAATTCAAAGAGATGAAGATGGGCGGATTCTGGCAAAAGTCACGGATTTCGGCATCGCCCTTGCCACCACCAGCTCCACCTTGACAAATACGGGAAGCATTGTGGGATCCGTGCATTATTTTTCTCCCGAACAGGGACGAGGCGGATATGTGGACGAAAAGTCCGACCTGTATTCTCTGGGAATCACCCTCTATGAAATGGTTACGGGAAGAGTTCCTTTTAATGCGAAAACCCCCATTGCCATCGCCTTAAAACATAGTCAGCAAAAACCGGAAAAACCCTCTACTTATAATCCCGAAATTTCATCGGGATTTGAAGCTCTGATTTTAAAGCTCCTGGAAAAGGAGCAATCCATGCGCTATCAAAATGCAGAACTGTTGATTCAGGATTTCAATAACCTTCAAGGGGAAGGGAAAGCTCCCAACCCCTTATTGGCCTCAATGAATGCTCAGGACGCCACCACCCAGGTTCTCGGGAAAAACGGAGAAAAAAATTACTCCAACAAAGTAAAAAGGAGCTCAAGAAGCGCTGTTAAGGAGGAAGAAGAGGAAAAGAAGAGTAAAAAGCCCATGATTGCCATCGGTATTATTGCGGCATTGATTGCTATTTTAGGGATTACCCTGGGGGCCCTGTATGTTCAAGGGCTTTTCGGCGAAAATGATGATATCCAAATGCCGGAAGTTGTGGGTCTGGAACGGGAGGAAGCCGTGGAGATTCTCGAGGAACACAATTTGGAGTATGAAAGCGAAGAGGTTCATGATGCAGAAGTTCCCGAGAATTTCGTGATCAGTCAAAACCCTTCGGCAGGAATATCTGTAAAAGAAGGAAGCACCGTAGACCTTCGGATAAGCCTTGGTCCCGATATGGCCCTGGTACCAAATCTTATTCATGAACGAGAGGTAGACGCAGAACTGATTTTGGATGAGGCGGGGCTTATCCCCGGAGAGGTGACCTACGAAGAAAGTGATTTCCCTGAAGGGGTGATCATTGAACAGGACCCCGGGTTCCGTTCGGAAGTCAGTGCAGGAAGCGAGGTTAACTTCACCGTCAGTGAAGGAAGACCGGAAAGTATGCCGGACCTGTCGGGGTTGACACGGATCGAAGCGGAACGGATCATTCGGCAAACCGGTTTAATCCCCGGAGAGATTTCCGAGGATTTCAGTGAAGAGGTTCCCCAAGGCCGGGTGATTTCCCAGAGCATTGAAAGCGGTGAGACCGTGGAGCCGGATGAAACCGTGGACCTGGTCCTCAGTCTCGGAGAGGAACCGGAGGAAGAGGAAGAAGAACCGGATCCGGAAATCATTACGAAGGAACTGGAGATTGACATCGAAGACCTTGAAGGAACTGTTGATATTGAAGTTCGTGAAATCAATGAAAACCGACGGTATTATCGGGATAGACATAATGCCGATGAAGAATCCCTAGTGGTGATTCCCATTGAGGGGGAGGAAGGTTCCGGGCAAAAGGTTTTTGACATCTTCATTAACGGAGAATTTCAACGGGAAGTTAGAATGAATTTTTAGGAGGTGCTCATGAAAGAAGGACGGATCATTAAAGGAATCAGCGGCTTTTATTATGTAAGTCTAGAGGACGGTTTGTATGAATGCAAAGGCCGGGGGATCCTGCGAAAGGATAAAGTAAAACCCTTAGTGGGAGACTGGGTACAGGTTTCTCACTTGGATGCCGAGGAGAAAACCGGTACGCTGGAGAGAGTACTTAGTCGAAAAAATCAGCTGAAACGTCCGGAAATTGCCAATGTGGACCAGGTGGTCATTGTAGTTTCCGTGAAAAATCCCAGTCCCTCATTAAATTTGATGGATAAAATCATTGTCCTTGCCGAGGATCTGGGCCTTGAGGTGGTTCTTTGTATCAACAAAGGAGACTTGGAAACGGAAAAGGGCATCACCCAAAATGAAATTCAAGAAATTTATGAGCCCACCGGTTATCCCATGATTTTTACCAGCGCAAAAGGAAATCGAGGCATCGATGATCTTAGAAATAAACTCAAGGGTAAGGTATCGGTTTTTTCCGGTCCCTCGGGGGTAGGAAAATCCAGCCTATTAAATGCCATCAAACCGGGCCTTCAGTTAAAGACCGGGGAGGTTAGCGAACGGATCCAGCGGGGCAAGCACACCACCCGTCATACGGAGCTGGTCTCCGTTGATCAGGACAGCTGGATCGCCGATACCCCGGGGTTTGGAAATTTAGACATCGATGAAATTCAACGGGAGAACCTGCGTTTTTATTTCCGGGAGTTCCTTCCCCATATGGAAAACTGTAAATTCACTTCCTGTCTTCATTTAAAGGAACCGAAATGCGCAGTGAAAGCCCAAGTGGAGGAAGGGACCATATCACAGCAACGATATAACCATTACGTACAGTTTATGACCGAGATCAATGAAAAAAGGAGAGGGTAATCATGAAGTTGGCACCATCCATTTTATCCGCGGATTTTTCCAATCTGTTAAAGGATGTAAAAATCGTGGAAGAGGCAGGCTGTGAGTATCTGCACATCGATGTAATGGACGGACACTTTGTTCCAAACATCACCATCGGACCCTTAGTAGTGGAGAGCCTGAAAGGAAAAACCGATATGATCTTTGATGTGCATTTAATGATTGAAGAACCGGAAAAGTATATTGAAGGGTTTTCCAAGGCCGGAGCGGATATTATCACGGTGCATCAGGAGGCGCCGGTCCATCTCCACCGGGTCATCCAACTGATCAAGGCCCAAGGGGTTAAGGCGGGGGTTTCTCTGAACCCGGCCACCCCCATCAGCACCTTAGAGTATGTACTGGAGGACTTGGATATGGTACTGCTTATGTCCGTGAATCCAGGCTTCGGGGGACAAAAATACATTCCCGCAATGACAGAAAAAATCCGAAAGCTGAAAGAAATGATTGCTGAAAAGGGGCTGAAAGTGGATATTCAAGTGGACGGAGGAATCAACCCGGAAAACGTAAGGGAAATCGTATCCGCCGGGGCGGACATCATTGTGGCGGGTTCTGCAATTTTCAAGACCGAAGACGTTTCCAAAGCGGTTCAAAACCTTCGTATGAAAGGGGAAGGTTAATTGAACATTACCATTGTAACCAACGGAAAAATTGAGAACCTGTCCTGGCTGAAGGGCAAACTGAAAGAAAACGCCGGAAAAGGTCATTCCATCATTTGTGCCGATGGAGCCTCGAAGTACTTAAGGGCCATCGATTTTGTTCCGGATCTTTTAGTGGGGGATATGGACTCCATTGATCCTGAGGGAAAGAAATGGATGGAGAAAAACCGGGTCCCTTTGAAAAAATTCCCTTCGAGAAAGGATCAAACCGATACGGAAATTGCCCTTGAATACAGTGTGTCGAAAAAACCTGAAAAAGTGGAAATTCTCGGGGCCTTTGGTTCGAGGATGGACCATACCCTGGGAAATATTCAGCTTCTGGAAGGTTTTTTTGATTCGGATATTTCCATCGTGCTGTTGGACGAAGAAAATGAAATATGGCTGCTTAAAAAGCATACAACCCTCCGGGGAAGAAAAAATGAAAACTTTTCCATCCTGGCCATTACCGAATCCGTCGGGGGGATTACCCTAAAGGGTTTCGAATATCCCTTGGAAAACCACACCTTGTATCGGGGACATACCTTAGGCATCAGTAATATTATACGAACTGAGGAAGCGGAAATTTCCTACAGGGAAGGAAAGCTCCTGGGGATCATTGCCAGGGATTAGGGTGAGGGTTTCCCCGTTCCCGGGGGAAGAGCCCGGCGATGTAGATGCCGGGGAAAAGACAAAAACAAAAAATAAAAAAAGATCTTTAAAAAAAGATCTTTTACCGTACCGATTCAATAAGGATGTAAAAAAGCCTGCTATTAACTTTTAGATAGTAGGCTTTTTTATTTTCAATCTTGACTTATAAAGCTCGCTGAACTTTTCCGGAACGTAGGCATCGAGTACACACTTTAATTCTTCGCGGGGACCCGTCAATAATTGCCTTAACTCGTCGTAAGTTAGGCGCCCATGTTCTTTTATTATGATTAACAGCGTGGCTTACTCTATGTCCAGATACTACTCCTTTATTGCAAACTGCACAAACCTTAGCCATTATCTACACCTCCTCCAAGGGTTGTCTAAACCTTTAAAACACTATAATGTTATCACGAGAATCCTACTTTGGCAAGTCTTTTATTTTTTGGCACCAAAGTTTTCAAAGCATCTCTAGTTGCACTATTGATGAGATTATTATAAAATAAAGGTTAGAAAACTTTTCATAGTTACTGAAAAAGACTTTTGATAAAAGTCTTACTTTTAAAATACCATGAAATGAGAATAAGAGCAACTATTCTAAGGAGGTTTTATGATGTCAGGAAAAATTATGAGCCAATATGGAGAAATCACGATTGATGAACATGTCCTTGCAACGATAGCCGGTACCGCAGCCATGGAGTGCTACGGTTTAGTGGGAATGGCGACTAAAACGGCGGCAGGAGGAATTGTGGAACTTTTGAAGCGGGAACAGTCCAGTAAAGGCGTAAAAATTACCACAAAGGATAATCTTATTACCGTGGATCTGTTTGTGATTGTGGAATTCGGTACAAAAATATCTGTGGTGGCCAATAACATTATTGAAAAGGTAAAATACAATATTGAAAATCTAACGGGAATGAAGGTGGATAAGGTAAATATCCACGTTCAAGGCATTCGCGTAGAAAAATAGAAGAAGGAGGGATCGCAGTTGGGAACAAATGAAATTGCAGGTTCAATGCTAAAAGAAATGATTATATCCGGTGCCCATTTACTGGAAAAAAATAAATCTATCGTGGATGATTTAAACGTATTTCCCGTCCCCGACGGAGATACGGGAACGAATATGTCCCTGACCATGCAATCGGCCATGAAAGAGGTAAAAGCCGTAAATAATGATGATATTGAAGAGATCGCCGAAGCGGCGGCAAACGGATCACTTATGGGGGCCCGGGGAAACTCCGGTGTAATCCTCTCACAGCTTCTAAGAGGCTTTGCCAAGGGGGTAAAGGGAAAAGAGACCCTCAACACCGAAGACTTGGCGAATGCCCTTAAATTAGGGGCAGACACCGCCTACAAGGCGGTAATGAAACCGGTGGAGGGCACAATTTTAACCGTAGCCCGGGAAAGTGCGGAATATGCGGTAAAAATCGCCAAAAAAGAAACGGATATTGAAGACTTCCTGGAAAAAGTAATCTATCAAGGGGAAAATACTCTAAAAAGAACCCCGGATATGCTGGCGGTGTTAAAGGAAGCGGGGGTTGTGGATTCCGGCGGAAAAGGACTGATCTATATTTACCTGGGAATTCTCGGTGCCCTCAAAGGAGAAATGCTGAGCAGCGAGGATCTGGATATTATGCAAAAAACCGTGGAACACGATCATGATATGCACGTCAGCGGAGATATTGAGTTTGCCTACTGCACGGAATTTATCATAAACACCGAGGGCGCCGACCCGGAAGCCTTTCGGGAAGAAATTAAGGATCAGGGAGACTCCATGCTGGTGGTGGGGAATGAAAACCTGATTAAAGTCCATCTGCATACCAACCATCCCGGAGCAGTGATGGAAAAAGCCATGGCCCTGGGAGAACTGTCGGATATTAAGATTGACAATATGCGGGTGCAGTTTAAGGATAAACACCCCGAAAAGGAAGCCGAGGAGGAAAAGGATTTTGGATTTATTACCGTGTCCATCGGTGACGGCATCGAAAAAATCTTTAAGGATTTCAATGTGGACCACGTGATCAAAGGGGGACAAACCATGAACCCCAGCACCGAGGATTTCATGAAAGCCATTGAAGATATCCATGCGAAAAACATTTATATCCTGCCGAATAACAGCAATATCATCATGGCGGCCAATCAGGCGAAGGAGTTGTCAAAGAAAAATGTTATGGTAATTCCTACGAAAACCATCCCTCAGGGGATTACGGCGATGATCGGCTTTAACCCCGGAAACAGCCCCGAGGAAAACCTGCAGGAGATGACGGAAATCATGGAAGACATTGAAACCGGTCAGGTGACCTATGCGGTTCGGGATACGGTGGTCAATGATAAAAAGATTAAAAAGGGAAATATTCTTGGTATCGGCAACGGAAAGATCCAGGCTGTGGGAAAAAATGCGGAAAAAGTATCCCTGGAGCTGCTGGATAGCCTGATAACCGAGGAACACGAAATCATTACCCTGTTTTACGGAGCGGAGGTGGATGAAAAGTCCGCGGAAAAACTTCAGGGAAAAATTGAAAAAGCCTATCCCGACTGTGAAGTGGAAGTATATTACGGCGGTCAGCCTCTATATTACTATTTATTTTCCGTAGAATAAGAAACAGTTACTGTTTCTTATTCTGTTTACAGAAAAAACCGAGGAAGAAACCGGAATCCGTTGGGGAAAAGAGGGAGAGACAGTGGAGGATTTACAAGCAAACATCCGCAGTTTAAAGGGTGTGGGACCGAAAAAAGAGCAGCGGTTTTTGAAGCTGAATATTGAAACCCTGGAAGACCTGCTGTACCATTTTCCCCGAGGCTACGAGGATCGGCGGGAAATAAAGAAAATTCGGGAGGTGGAGGAGGGGGAGAAAACCTCCCTGGAACTCCAAGTCCATCCTCTGAAAACCCGCAGGGCTTTTGGCAAGGGGCCTTCCCTTTTACAGTTGGTGGGAAAGGATGACACCGGAAGTATGGTGATCACCTTTTTTAATCAGCCCTATCTCAGCCAGAGAATCACCCCCGGAACAAAGATGCGTATTTACGGGGAAGTGAAAAGAGGGCCTCGGGGTCTGGAGACGGCGAATCCCGATTTCATCCTGCTGGGAGATAAGGGGGAAAATTCATGGCAGGAGATATTCCCCATCTATCCGCTGACTAAGGACGTGAGTCACAAAGAGCTGGTGAAGCTTATTCGAATGCTGCTGAAGGGAATAAAGGAAAGGGCGGAGGAAAACTTTGAAAATCTTCCAAACCCTCTTATAGAGGAAAACAAGCTCTGTCGGCGGCGGATGGCTTTAGAGCATATTCATTTCCCGCAAAAGGCGAAGGGATTGAAGGTGGCAAAATATCGCCTGGTTTATGAGGAATTTTTCTTTTTGATGATCACCTTGAATTTTAAAAAAGCAAAAGTCTTAGAACAACAGGGGACACCCTTACAGGGAGGAAAGGAAGTTCAAAATTATCTGGAGACACTACCCTTCCAGGCCACCGAGGCTCAAAAAACCGTTATCGGCGAAATCCTTGGGGACCTTAAAGGCTCGGCACCCATGAGTCGGTTGGTTCAGGGGGATGTGGGCTCGGGAAAGACCGTGGTGGCCATGGCCGCATTGGTGGCGGCGGCAGCGGGGAATACCCAGGGGGCGATGATGGCCCCGACAGAAATATTAGCCAAACAGCATTACAAAACCCTGTCTCATTTTTTGGAGCCCCTGGGCATCTCCATCGGTCTTTTGACCGGCAGCCTGACTCCGAAAAAGAAAAAACGGATGCAGGAAGAAATACGCCGGGGAACAATCGATGTGGTGGTGGGAACCCATGCGGTAATTGGAGACAAGGTGGAGTTTAGGAACTTAAGCCTGGTCATTACCGATGAGCAGCATCGTTTTGGCGTCCGCCAACGAAAAACCCTGTCAGGAAAAGGGAAGAATCCCCACGTCCTGGTTATGAGTGCAACCCCGATACCAAGAACCCTGGCCTACATACTTTACGGGGACTTAGAAGTCTCGGTAATTGATCAGATGCCCAAGGGAAGAAAGCCTGTGAAAACCCAAGCTGCTGAAATGAAAGGACGGGACCGGGTCTATGAACAGATCAAAGAAGAGTTGAATAAAGGGCGGCAGGCTTATGTGGTCTGTCCCCTTATCGAGGAATCGGAAACCTTGGATTTAAATGCAGCCATGGATTTGCAGGAACAACTGCAGGGAAATATGTTAAAGGACTATAAAGTTGGGCTTTTACATGGTAAAATGTCTTATATAGAGAAAGAACAGATTATGAAGGACTTCACCGATGGAAAAATTCAGGTCCTGGTATCCACCACGGTTGTGGAAGTGGGGGTGGATGTGCCCAATGCAACGGTTATGGTGATAGAAAATGCTGAGCGCTTCGGTTTGGCACAGTTGCATCAACTCCGGGGACGCATTGGACGGGGACAGCACCAGTCCTACTGCTACCTGTTGCATCAAAAGGTAAAGGAGCCTACCCGAAGGCGACTGGAGATTATGGAGCAGAGCCATGACGGTTTTGAAATTTCCCAAAAAGACCTGGAGATTCGGGGGCCGGGAGAACTCTTTGGCCTTCGGCAACACGGGATTTACAACTTGAAAATCGCCAATTTTTTTCAACACCAAAAAATTCTTCAAAAAGTCCAGCAGGATGTAAAAAAAATATTGTTAGAGGATCCCGGACTGGAATTAGAGAAGAATCGGAAACTTCGCGGAATCATTGATCAAAAATTACAGCGTTACCGAGATTGATTATAGCGTAAAGGGGAATGTGTATTATGAGGGTAATTGGAGGCAGTGCAAAGGGACAGCGGCTGCAGTCCCTTCCCGGGGAAAATACCCGGCCCACCTTGGACCGGGTCAAAGAATCGATGTTTAACATGATTCAGCTCTATGTACAGGGTGCTAAGGTTTTGGACCTCTTTGGAGGAAGCGGCGCCCTTGGCATCGAAGCTCTGTCCAGGGGCGGGGCCTTTGCATACTTTGCAGATGAACATCGGGGAAGCATCCCGGTGATGGAGGAAAATTTAAAGAAAACCAAGTTTCAATCCCAAAGCAAGATCCTTGCAATGGATTTTCGAAGGGCCCTGGAAACCCTGGGTAAAGAGAACCAAGCCTTCGATTTGATTTTCCTGGATCCTCCCTATGGGAAAGCCTTGGCCGCTGAAGCCCTTAAGATGATTGCAAAGGGAGAACTCCTGGCCTCCCAGGGCCTGGTGATTATCGAGCAGGATAAAAAAGAGTCCTTAGAGATCCCCACGGATCATTATGATTTATGGAAAGAGAAAAAATACGGAAACACCTTTGTTCGAGTTTTAAAAAATCGTTCGGAGGCATAGGTTGGAGGTGTGAACAATGAAAGTAGGAATTTATCCGGGAAGTTTTGATCCCTTAACCAATGGACATTTGGACATTATACATAGGGGTTCGAAGATTTGTGATAAATTAATTGTATCGGTGTTGAGTAATCCCAGTAAAACCTCCCTGTTCACGGTAGAGGAACGGGTAAAAATGATTGAGGACAGTGTGACGGCATACGATAACGTGGAGGTTGATCATTTTTCCGGACTGTTGATCAATTATGCCCGGGAACGAAATGCGGATGCCATTATTAAGGGCTTGAGGGCCGTATCGGATTTCGAGTATGAATTCCAAATGGCCTTGATGAACAAAAAGCTGTGCGATGAAGTGGAAACCATTTTTTTAATGACCAGTAACAAAAACTCGTTTTTAAGTTCCAGTCTTCTAAAGGAGGTTGCAAAATTCGGCGGGTGTATAGAAGGCTTGGTTCCCGAGAAAATTAAAGAGGCGGTTTATCATAAACTAAAGTAGTATAAAGGGGGAAGGTTAATGGAAGTATTACAGCTTCTTGATATGTTGGAGGATTTGATTGAAGAGAGTTCCTCGATTCCTTTTGCACAAAAGGCCATGGTGGATAAGGAAGAGGTATTGGAACTCATTAAAGAAATGCGCATTCAAATCCCCGATGAAGTCAAACAGGCAAAATGGATTAAAGAAGAGCGGCAACGCATTTTAGCTGAGGCTCAGAATGATGCGGATACTATTATTGAAGAAGCCCATAAACATATCAATTCCCTCGTGGATGAAAATGAAATTTCTAAAATGGCAAAACAGCGGGGAGAAGAAATTATCCAGCAGGCCCAGGAAAGTGCCAAGGAGATGCGATTGGGTGCCAGGGATTATGCCGATGAAGTGTTAGAAGGGGTGGAGGGTTCGCTGACAGAGCTACTTGAAACTCTGCAAAAAAACCGTAATGAATTAAAGGGAATGGATGAATAGTCCACTCCCTTTTTTTACGAGCTTTTAGCCTTCGAAATAATGGGGCCGTTTTTTGTATTCCAAGGCATAGGTTTTCCGTTGAGGATCGGGCATACCAAGGGTGAAAAGATCCGTTCCCCTCAGATCGTATTCCAGCATGGATTTTTCCAGGGGATTTTGGGGCTGATAATGTTTGAGATTCGTAATGATGGGCAAGGTGCATTGCTTTTGCATTTTTTTTAAAAGCCCCCGGCCCCGGTGGTTGAAAGCCAACACCCGGAGGTATTTAGGGCCCCCCGTTCGGTTGTAGGAAAAAAGGTCCTCTTTATTCAGGTCCAGCAGCAGATGCATTAAAATCCGCTGAATACGGGTATAGGTATAGCGTTTGGTTTTAACATTTTCCAACAGTTCCTTCAGGGAAGCGCTTTTCTTTCCTTCCGTCCAAAGGCGGTTTTCAATGCCTTCCGTGACATCGAAAAATCTTTGCAGATCCTTCGGGGTGCTTCGTCGGAGGAGACCGAGGAGAAGATCCTCGAAATGACGACTGAAAACCGGAGCGGAGCCTTCTTGGATGGCATCATTCAAGAGGGTTAAGGAGGCCCCGGGCAAGACGCCGGCGAGGGCCCCGGCTTCTTTCCCCGAGGCTAAATGTTCCCGTATTCCTGTGGCGCTGGCAATAGACCCTTGGATTCTTCGGTCATGATAAGGAGCACTGATTCGCTGCAGGGTGTGGGGGGTAATGGCACTGTTGGTTCGACGCAGGGTCTTTAAATACTCAATGGCCAGTATATTGTTGGGGCTTTTTAAGACCTTTTCCAGCTCCCTTGCTTCCCGGTGTTCGGCGCCATCCCTTTCTTTAAGATAAAGAGCCAGGGCTTCGGACCGGGCCACGGGGAAAAGCAGGCCTCGGCTTAAGGCGGCTCTTAGATACCGCTCATAGGTCGGGGGGCTTGTTACAAGAACCTCGGCAATCCTTTGGAGAAGGGGAAGAGCCCCATGTTCGGAGCCGAAGGAAAGATCCGTGACAATACCGGCAGCGTTTAAAAGCTGGATTCCCCCATAACTGAAAAATTCTGCGGTGGCGCAGGCATAGACCGTGGGGATCTCCAGGACTAAATCCACACCGGAATGAACCGCCATTTCCGCCCTGCGCCATTTGTCCAGCAAAGCCGGCTCTCCCCGTTGCAGAAAATGTCCACTCATAACCGCAATCGTAGCATCACAGGCGGAAATTTCTTTGGATTTTTTTATATGATATTGATGACCGTTGTGAAACGGATTATATTCGGTGACAACCCCGAGTACTTTCATAAAAGGCCTCCCATAACTATTTAGTCCCAATATTGTATATTTATCAAATGGGGGAAGAGATTATTCCTTTAGTGATTATATCATAAGGGGAAAAAAAACCATATATTATCATGATAATCCTTGATAAAAAGAGAAAAATCTATTATTATTAGTAGTGTCAGATTAAAATTAGACAAATAATTATCAATAATAATCATCAATAGACTCACTAATAATATTCACTAATTATATTCACTAATAAAGAAAATTCTAAGGAGGCTGCAAGTTTATGAAAATTTTAGTACTGAACTGTGGAAGTTCATCGTTAAAGTATCAGTTGATTAACATGGAAAATGAAGGATTGATGGCTAAAGGGGTGGCGGAAAGAATCGGAATTGACGGTTCCTTTCTAAAGCACGAATCCGAAAACAACGGAAAAGTAAAGATTGAAGAGGAAATGAAGGATCACAAAGACGCCATCCGTATTGTGTTGGATGCTCTTGTGGATAAAGAGCACGGAGCCATTGCCTCGATGGAAGAAATCAGTGCCGTAGGACACCGGGTGGTTCACGGCGGTGAAAAGTTCTCCGGTTCCGTAGTAATTAATCAAGACGTGATTAATGCCCTAGAAGAGTGCTCAGAATTGGCGCCTCTTCATAACCCGCCAAATCTGATGGGAATTTATGCATGTCAGGAAATCTTACCGGGACTGCCTATGGTAGGGGTATTCGATACCGCTTTCCACCAGACCATGCCCGAAGATTCCTACATCTATGCACTGCCCTACGAGTATTATGAGAATCATAAAATTCGACGATACGGTTTCCACGGAACTTCCCATAAATATGTGGCCATGAAAGCCGCGGCACTCCTTGGAAAGTCCGTTGAAGACTTAAAACTTGTCACTTGCCATCTAGGAAACGGTGCCAGCGTTGCAGCGGTGGACGGCGGAAAGTCCGTGGATACTTCTATGGGATTCACTCCCCTGGAAGGACTGGCCATGGGAACCCGATGCGGGGATATTGATCCCGCCATTACCACTTTCTTAATGGAAAAAGAAGGTATGGATTATAAAGAGCTGAACAATGTGATGAACAAAAAGTCCGGAGTCCTGGGCGTATCCGGAGTATCCAGTGACTTCAGAGACATCGAAGAAGCGGCGGAAAAGGGGAACAACAGAGCAAAGCTGGCCTTAGACCTGTATCATAAGCGTGTGAAAAAGTACATCGGTGCCTATGCCGCAGAAATGGGCGGTTTGGATGCTGTGGTATTTACTGCGGGACTGGGTGAGAATTCTCCGGAATCCCGGGCTGCGATTTGTGACGGTCTGGAATTCTTAGGAATCAAAGTGGATGAAAGTAAAAATAACGTTCGGGGAAAAGAAACGATCTTCACTACCGAAGACTCCACCACCCAAGGAATTTTAATTCCCACCAATGAAGAGTTAATGATTGCCCGGGAAACCCTAAGCCTCGTATAAAATCCTTTAAAGATTAAGCAGTGCCTGATAGTTAGACGAAGTCCTTTCATAAAAGGACTTCGTCCTTTTAAACCCTGTCAAATATAAGTACTTGACAAAACCTTAAATGGTTTGTATAATCAAATTTGTCAATGTTCAAGAGGTGGGTTATAATGAGAATAAATCTTAAAAAAGCAAAGGAAGAACACGATCAATATCTGGACTTAGACCTTAGTATTGATCTTGAGTCTATTGAAGGGGTTCATAGCTTAAAGATTAAGGAACCGATTCGGGCTACGGGGAAGATTTTCTTTACCCGGGAGGGTATGTTTTTAAGTCTAACCGGAGAGGCTCGGATAGAAAACAGCTGTAGCCGATGCCTGAAAAAGTTTGAAGAGACCTTGCAGTTAAAGTTAAACTATGAGATTGTAAGCTTAGAGGAAGCTAAAGAAATGGACGAGGAAGAGGACATTTTAGTGGTGGACCATGATGTGATAGACTTAGAGGAAATCATCATCGAAGAGCTGATTATGAAAGCCCCTATGAAACCTCTGTGCAAAGAAGATTGCAAGGGGATTTGCGGCAGTTGCGGTCAAAACCTGGAAGAGGGAAGTTGTAATTGCACGCCCCGTGAGGAAGCAAAAGAAACCATTGATCCAAGACTTGCAAAGCTCAAGGGCTTATTGGAAGAAGATTAAGGAGGTGTAAGTCAATGGCAGTACCAAAGCGCAAAACCAGTAAATCTAAGAAAAACATGAGAAGAGCTGCAAACAGCAAATTTTCCGCAGCAGGATTCGTAAATTGTCCTAACTGCGGAGAAACGAAATTACCTCATAGAGTATGTTCTGATTGCGGACACTACAAAGGTAAAGAAGTGGTTGAAACTCAATAATAAGCATCCTTAAGAAGATAGTAATGTAGTCATACATTGCTATTTTTTTTTATGGTTAATTCAAGAAAAATTCTTAAGCAGCATCGAAAAAATAAAAAAAGAATTGATTTTTTCATAAGCATGCTATATACTGTTTTTATGACTAGGTACTAACTATTAGTGCTAAAAGCGGGGGAGCTATTGGAATGAGTAGAAAGAAACGGGTTTCAAAAAAAGAAAGACAGGAAAAATTAAAGGAAATGATCAAAGAAGACCCTTTCCAAAATGACGAGGAGCTGGCATCGAACTTTGGAGTCAGTATTCAAACCCTTCGGCTGGATCGAATGGAGTTGGGGATTCCGGAACTTAGGGAACGCTTTCGCAATGTGGCCCAGGCCAATTATGAGAAGGTTCGGAGTATGACAGGGACCGAGATAGTGGGGGAACTTATTGACTTAACCCTGGGAAAACAGGGACTATCGATTCTGGAAACCGATGAAGAAATGGCATTTACCAAAACCAACATTGTTCGGGGGCATCATATTTTTTCCCAGGCAGAATCCCTGGCCATGGCCGTGATCGATGCGGATGTGGCCTTAACCGGAGTGGCCAATATAAAATATTTAAAACCCATCTATCTGGGGGATAAATTAGTGGCAAAAGCGGAACTTGTACGAATCCGGGGAAATAAACATTTTGTTCATGTGAAAATTACGGTTAATCAAAAACAGGTATTTCGGGGGAAATTCATCTTTGTCTCCTTGAGTATGGATATGGATGAGGAGTAAAACATGAAGGATTCCTCGGGGAACCGAAAAAAAGGAAGCCTAAGGAAATGAAAAAATGAAGTGAATAAAATACTTAAGGTAAAATACTTAATTAAATCGGAAACAGGAGGGGTTTTCATGATATTAGCCATCGACGGCATGGGAGGAGACCATGCACCAAAGTCCACAGTAAAAGGGGCCGTGGATGCGGTGAAAGAATACGGAATAACGGTAATGATCACCGGAGATCAGGAAGTACTGTCAAAGGAACTTCAGCAATACGATTACGATAAAGAAAAAATTGAAATCATCCACTGCAGCGAAAAAATTGAAAATGAAGATCCGCCGGTAAAAGCCATCCGAAGAAAAAAGGATTCCTCCATGGTAGTGGCCTTAAATCTTGTAAAGGAAGGAAGGGCCGAGGCCGTGATTTCCGCAGGAAACACCGGCGCCCTGCTGGCCGGCGGCCTGTTTGTGCTAGGACGGATTAAGGGAATCGACCGCCCTGCCCTGGCCCCGGTATTTCCTCATGAAAACGGTGCCTCGGTACTGATCGACGGCGGAGCCAACACGGAATGCAAGGGGAAAAACTTACTGCAGTTCGGGGTTATGGGCAGTCTTTACTCGGAGCATATTCTCGGGGTAAAAAGCCCGAAGGTTTCCCTGGTGAACGTAGGGGAAGAGAAGGGAAAGGGCAATGAGCTTACGAAAGAGGCCTATGACCTCTTAGAGGAAAGCGACTTAAACTTCACAGGAAATATGGAGGCCAGAGACCTTCCCCGGGGAAAAACCGACGTGATTGTATGCGACGGATTCACGGGAAATATTATTTTGAAATTAACCGAAGGAGTTTTCATGACGGTGTTTGATCTGTTAAAAGAGAAATTCACCAAGTCCTTTATGACGAAGATGGCGGCGGGGATCCTAAAACCGGAACTTCGACAAATCAAGAAGGATTATGACTACACGGAGCACGGAGGCGCCCCCTTCTTAGGGGTACAGGGTGTCCTGATTAAAGCCCACGGCAGTTCCGACGGCAAAGCCGTTAAAAACGCCCTTCGCCAAGGGAAGCGGTTTGCGGAGAATAAAATCGTAGACAAAATACAAGAAAGCCTTGGGAATTAGGAGATGATGATTTTGAATCAGATAAAAAGTATCGGAATCACCGGCACGGGGAAAGCTTTGCCGGAGAAGATCCTTACCAATAAAGATCTAGAGGCCATGGTGGATACCAATGATGAATGGATCCGTTCCCGTACGGGGATCGGAAGCCGCCGGGTAGCGGATGAGGATACAGCGACGTCGGATTTAGCAACGGAATCCGCAGTAAAAGCTTTGGAAGACAGCGGCTTAGCTCCGGAGGATGTGGACCTCATTATTGTAGCCACGGTAACTCCGGATATGGCTTTTCCTTCCACCGCCTGTATCGTACAGAAAAACCTGGGAGCGTCCAAAGCCATTGCCTTCGACATCGAAGCCGCTTGCTCGGGATTCGTTTACGCCATGTCCGTGGCGGAAAACATGATCCAAGGAGGCATGGCGAAAAATGCACTGATCATCGGGGCCGAGACCCTCAGTAAAATCATGAACTGGGAAGACCGGAATACCTGTGTCCTTTTCGGAGACGGAGCGGGAGCCGCAGTTCTTCAGGAAGTGGAGGAAGGCTACGGCATTCAGGGCATTACTCTGGGCGCCAACGGTGCAAAGGGAGAGGTCTTAAAACAGCCGGCGGGGGGATCGAGAATTCCTGCCAGCCACGAAAGCGTCGAAAATAAACTTCACTACATTGCCATGGACGGCAACGAGGTTTTTAAGTTCGCCGTACGGATTATGGGACAGTCTTCTTTAGAGGTCTTAAAGAAAAGTGGACGGGATATCGAGGATGTGGATTTTTTAATACCCCACCAAGCCAACATCCGGATCATCGATGCCGCAGCAAAGAGACTGAAGCTGCCCAGGGACAAGGTGTATATAAACCTTCATAAGTACGGAAATCTATCCGCAGGGTCCATCCCCGTAGCCTTGGACGAGGCGGCGAAGGAAGGGAAACTGATCAGAGGGGAGAATATTTTACTGGTAGCCTTCGGCGGCGGACTTACCTGGGGATCGAGCTTAATAAAATGGTCAAAAGAGGTGTAGACAATGAAAACGAGAATAACGGAACTACTTAATATAGATTATCCCATTATTCAAGGGGGAATGGCCTGGGTATCCAATGCGGATCTGGCCGCCGCCGTATCGGAAGGGGGAGGCCTTGGCATTATCGCCGGGGGGAATGCCCCCAGGGAAGTGATTGAAAAGGAGATTAAGCGGGCCCGAACCTTAACGGATAAGGATTTCGGAGTGAATGTAATGCTTCTTTCTCCCTTTGTGGATGATATTATGGATTTAGTGATTGAAGAAAAAATCCCGGTGATCACCACGGGAGCCGGAAATCCCGGGAAATACATGGAGCGGTTAAAAGCCATCGGAACCAAAGTGTTGCCCGTGGTACCCTCGGTGTCCTTGGCCCGGCGCATGGAAAAAATCGGCGCCGACGCCGTGATTATTGAAGGCACCGAAGCGGGAGGCCATATCGGAGAGGTTACCACCATGTCCTTAACCCCCCAGGTGGCCGATGCTTTGAATATTCCCGTAATCGCTGCGGGGGGCATCGCCGACGGACGGGGGATGCTTGCGGCCCTCAGTCTCGGAGCGGAAGGGGTACAAATCGGAACCCGGTTTATCTGCTCCA
The DNA here is from genome assembly GCF_009910325.1 of Isachenkonia alkalipeptolytica. Classification (NCBI taxonomy): domain Bacteria; kingdom Bacillati; phylum Bacillota; class Clostridia; order Eubacteriales; family Clostridiaceae; genus Isachenkonia; species Isachenkonia alkalipeptolytica. Next base: position 9,383 of record NZ_SUMG01000017.1, on the reverse strand, counting down.
CGGAATGTACTGTACATGAAAAATACAAACAAAAGGTGATTGCCGCCAAGGACCGGGATGCGGTGGTTACCGCCAGGACTACGGGGCACCCGGTAAGAGTCCTTAGAAATCGATTTACCAAGGAGTTTATGAAGCTGGAAAAAGCAAATACTTCCACGGAAGCCTTGGAAGAAGCGGGAGTTGGAAAGTTACGACTGGCCGTTGTGGACGGGGATGTTGACAGCGGCTCGGTGATGGCCGGTCAGGTGGCAGGCCTGGTAAAGGAGATCAAACCCTGTAAAGCAATTATTGATGAAATTATTCAGGATGCATCCGTTAACAATCAAAGAATCACAGAAATTATAAAGGAGGGGTAATGATGGGTAAAGTAGCATTCGTGTTTCCCGGGCAGGGAGCCCAGTACTCGGGGATGGGAAAAGAGTTTTATGAGAATTTTCCCTCCGCCCGCAGGGTTTTTGAAGAGGCCGGAGACTGTTTGGGAATGGATATGAAAAGTTTATGTTTTGAAGGTTCCGAGGAGGAACTGAAAAAAACGGAAAACACCCAGCCGGCGATTCTAACGGCCTCTGCTGCAATGTTGGAAGTTTTGGAAATGGAAGGCATTCAATGTGAGATGACCGCCGGGCTTAGCCTGGGAGAATACACTTCGCTTGTAGCATCCAAGGTGCTGGACTTCGAAGATGCGGTGAGAATCGTGCAAAAGCGAGGACGTTATATGCAAGATGCGGTGCCGGAAGGGGTGGGCGGAATGGCCGCCATCCTGGGACTGAAAAGAGAATTTTTACAACCCTGTATTGAAGAGGCTTCCGCCTATGGTTTGGTGGAAGTGGCAAACTATAACAGTCCCGCTCAAATTGTACTCTCCGGAGAAGTTGAAGGTGTAAAAAAGGCCGCGGAACTGGCAAAGGCAAAAGGAGCAAGAAAAGCGGTGATCTTACCGGTGAGCGCTCCTTTTCACAGCAGCCTGTTAAAGCCTGCGGGCATGAAATTGGAAGGGGTTCTTCGTAGGGCCCGTATCGCCCCTCCGGAGATCCCTGTTGTAACCAACACCGAGGCTAAAATCCTGGAGGGAGCACAGCATGTGATTCCCAGCCTGGTACGTCAGGTAAGCCAGTCGGTAAGATGGCAGGACTCTGTGGAATACATGATGACCGAAGGGGTGGATACCTTTATTGAAATCGGTCCGGGAAAAACCCTAAGCGGTTTCATTAAACGGATTGCAAAGGAGAATAACCGGTCGGTGAATATGATGAATATCGAAAATGTCCAGGACTTAAAAGGACTTACCGAAAGAATTCGAGTTTAAGGAGGGGTTTATTTGAGACTGCAAGGCAAAAATGCATTGGTCACCGGCGGTTCCCGGGGAATTGGAAAAGCCATCGCCCTGGAACTGGCAAGACAGGGAGCCAACGTGGCCATCAACTTTACAAGCAATGAGGAAAGAGCCCTAGAAGTGGTTAAGGAAATAGAAGGCCACGGGGTAAAGGCGGTATCCATTAAGGGAAATGTTACGGAAACCGCCGACGTGGAGGCAATGATCCGTACTTTTAATGAAAATTTCGACACCCTGGATGTTTTAGTGAACAACGCAGGGGTCACCAAGGACAATCTCCTGATCCGTATGAAGGAAGAGGATTGGGACGGAGTGATGGATGTGAACCTGAAGGGGGTATTCCTCACCACCAAGGCCGTGGCAAGAAAAATGATGAAGCAAAAGAAGGGTAAAATCATCAACCTATCCTCGGTGGTAGGGGTAATGGGCAATCCCGGACAGGGGAACTACTGCGCCTCCAAGGCGGGGGTCATCGGATTTACCAAATCCATTGCCAAGGAACTGGGAGGTAAAAACATCTCCGTCAACGCCATCGCCCCGGGTTTTATTGAAACCGATATGACGGAAGTCCTGTCCGACAAAGCCAGGGAGGAAATGCTTCGGAACGTACCCTTAAAACGTCCCGGGAAACCCGAGGACGTGGCGAGACTGGTAAGCTTTTTAAGCAGTGAAGACGCCGACTATATCACCGGCCAGGTCATCCATGTGGATGGCGGTATGGTGATGTAGCACCGGCTTAATCAATAAAATACAAAACCAAAATTATAGGAGGAATACAAAATGACATTTGAAAAAGTAAAGGGAATTATCGTAGAGCAGTTAGGATTAGAGGAAAGCCAGGAGATTAAGAAGGATACTTCTTTAATCAATGATTTGGAAGCCGACTCCTTGGATGCCGTGGAAATCGTAATGGCTATTGAAGACGAGTTTGGAATTGAGATTCCCGATGAAGATGCGGAAGGCTTTAAAAATATCGGTGACATTGTGGACTTTGTAGAAAAGAACAAGTAGAGACAAAAAAAACGGAAGAAGCCCCGAACGGGGCTTCTTATCTGCTGAAAAGAAGGGCAAGTTGTTGATAAAGGAGGTTTTATTTTGAAAAAACGAGTCGTTGTTACAGGTCTTGGGTGTATTACCCCGGTAGGTCACGGGAAAGACGCCTTTTGGAAGGCCTTGATGGAAGGACGGTCAGGGGTGGGGGAAATCACAAAGTTTGACGCCGCCGACTATCCTACAAAGATTGCCGCGGAAGTAAAGGACTTTCAAGCGGAAGAGTATATGGAAAAAAAAGAAGCGAAAAAAATGGATTTGTTTGTACAGTACGCCGTGGCGGGGGCAAAGCTTGCCATGGAAGACAGTAAAATCGATCCGGAAACAATAGACCATGAGGATTTCGGTGTGGTTCTCGGTTCCGGGATCGGTGGAATCGCCACCTTTGAAGAACAGCATAAAAAAATGCTGGAAAAAGGACCGCGAAGAATCAGTCCCTTTTTTATCCCCATGATGATAGTAAACATGGCCTCCGGTCAAGTTTCCATGAGTCTTGGAGCCAAGGGGCCGAACACCACGGTGGTTACCGCCTGCGCCTCGGCCACCAACGCCATCGGAGATGCCTATAAAATCATCCAGCGGGGGGACGCAAAACTGATGATCACCGGGGGAACCGAAGCCTCCATCACGCCGGTGTCCATTGGGGGATTCTGCTCCATGAAGGCCATGTCCACTGCCAATGAAGCCCCGGAAAAAGCCAGCCGCCCCTTTGATAAAAAGCGGGACGGTTTTGTCATGGGTGAGGGAAGCGGCATACTGCTTCTGGAAGAACTGGACCATGCTTTAGCCCGGGGAGCGGAAATCTACGGGGAAGTGGCGGGATACGGCATGAGCGCCGATGCCTACCATATCACCGCACCGGCACCGGAGGGTGAAGGTGGAAAACGGGCCATGCTCAAGGCCCTGGCCGACGGAGACACGGCTCCGGAAGCCGTGGATTACATCAATGCCCACGGAACCAGTACGCCCTACAATGATCAGTTTGAAACCATGGCGATAAAAAGCGTCTTTAAGAACCATGGGAATAAGCTGGCGGTAAGCTCGACGAAATCCATGACCGGCCATCTCTTAGGGGCCGCAGGCGGGGTGGAAGCCATCGCCTCGTTACTGGCCATCAAGCACGGCATTGTACCGCCGACGATTAACTACGATACCCCGGATCCGGAGTGTGATTTGGATTACACTCCCAACAAAGCCCAAGAGCGAACCGTAAACTATGCCATGTCCAATTCCTTAGGTTTTGGAGGCCATAACGCAACCATTCTCTTTAAAAAATACCGGGATTAGGGGAAGGCCCTATGTTTCCGAAAAAGCTTCACGTACTCCTTTAAAACTATGGAACTCATCCCTCGGGGAGGGTTCCGTAGTTTTTTTTATAGGTTAATTTGCTTTAGAAGTAAGCGGGATTTATGGTATACTAGAGGTCGGAGTTATAAAATAATACTAAAAAATGAATAGAAGGAGCACGGATCATGTCATCACTGAAAATAGGATCCAATCGAAAGAAAAAACTGCAAAAAATCCAACGGGAAATCGGTTATTTGTTTAATAATGAAAAAATATTGAATCAGGCATTGGTTCACCGATCCTATGCCAATGAATTTAAACGGGATAAGGTTTATGATAATGAACGATTGGAATTTTTAGGGGACTCTGTATTAGGCCTAGTGGTCAGTAATTATTTATTTAATGAATACCGGGAACTGACCGAGGGAGAACTGAGCAAGTATCGTTCCAACCTGGTATGCGAGGAGTCCTTAAGTGAAATCGCAAACAACTTAAAACTGGGAGAATACTTGCTCCTGGGAAGAGGAGAGGAAGCCAGCGGCGGAAGAAAACGTTCTTCGATTTTAGCCGATGCCTTAGAGGCGCTGATCGGAGGAATCTACTTAGACGGAGGGATGGCAGCGGCACAGCGTTTCATCGTGCTGCGTTTTTTCCATGAGGATACCTTTGAGCGGGAGAGGATTTCAAAAAAAGATTATAAAACCACTTTTCAGGAAAAAATACAAAAGCTCGGTTATGGAGAAATAGAGTACCGGATTACTAGGGAATGGGGTCCGGACCATGATAAAAACTTTGAAGTAAAGGTTATCGCAGGGAGTCAAACCTTTGAAAAGGGTAGCGGAAAGACCAAAAAAGAAGCGGAGCAACAGGCGGCCCAAAACAGCATTGAAAAAATCGAACAGGGATAAAAGGGGGGAAGGATTTGCATCTTAAAAGAGTGGAACTGAAGGGTTTTAAATCCTTCGCAAGCAAAATAACCATGGACTTGGAGACAGGGGTTACCGGGGTGGTAGGCCCCAATGGCAGCGGAAAAAGCAATATTTCCGACGGCATTAAATGGGTGCTGGGTGAGCAGAGTGCTAAAACCCTCCGGGGAGCCAAAATGGAAGATGTGATCTTTTCCGGTACGGAAAAGCAAAAGCCGCTGGGAATGGCAGAGGTTTCCCTGGTATTGGATAACGAAGACGGAGGAATTCCCATCGATTTCTCGGAGGTAAAGGTTACCCGAAGAGCTTATCGATCCGGGGAAAACGAGTACTTAATCAATCAAAGTCCCTGTCGCCTGAAGGATGTCCGGGAACTATTCATGGACACCGGCATTGGAAAGGACGGCTACTCCATTGTAGGCCAGGGAAAAATCGATGAAATCCTCAGCCATAAAGCGGAGGACCGAAGAAAAGTCATTGAAGAAGCGGTAGGCATTGTTAAATATAAAAGCCGTAAAGAAGAAGCTCAGCGGAAGTTAAAGGGCACGGAGGAAAACCTCCAACGGCTGTCGGATATATTAAAGGAACTGGAAAGCCGCATCGATCCTTTGCGGGAGCAAAAAGAAAAGGCAGAGAAATATTTAGTCCTTTATGAAACCCTGAAAGAAGGGGAAGTAAAACAAATTCTAAGAGATATAAGGGAAATTGATGAAAAAACCCGGGGATTGGAAGAGGAAAAACAGAGGCGGAGTGAAGAAATCCGAAAAATAAAAGAAGAAATGGAAAAAGGGGAAGAAGAGATCCTCTCCTTGGAAGAGCAGATTCTGGAGTATCAGCAAAACCATGAAGAAAAAGAAAAGGAATACTACGAAAAAAAGGATCAGATTCAGGAAACAGAAGGTCTCAGAAGAATGAATGAAGGGGAAGTGCAGCACCTGAAAGATCGGGAAGAGGAGTTGCAACAAAGAATCCGTCAGGGAGAAGAACGAAAAGAAGAGATTAAAACAGAACGTAGCCAAGGACAGCGAGAGATCTCGGAGCTGCAATCCTTGTTAACAACCCTGGATCAGGATTTAAAGGGGGAAGAGGATCTCTACGGAAAAAGACAGGAAAAAAATCTTCATCGGAAAGAAGATGTGGAAAGAATTAAGGGAGAGATCATTGGGGATATGAATCAGCTTTCCGATTGGAAGGTGGACCTTGCCAATTTGGCAAGTTTAAAAAAATCCATTGATCAGCGAAAAACCCAGATTGAAAATAATCTTGAAAAAGACGAAACCCTCCGGGAGGAAAAGGAAGAGCGGGTAAAAACCCTGGAAAAGGATTTCGAAGACCGGGAGAATAAGGAAAAAATCCGGAAGAAAGAGCGGGAAGCGCTGGAGGCGTCCCTGAATAAAAAAGAAAGGGAAACACAAAAATATCTGCAAAGCATTCAAGAAAAAGATCGCCATTTGGAAAATAAAAAGTCGAAAATCCAGATGCTGAAGAATCTGGAAGCCTCGAAGGAAGGCTTTAACCGAAGTGTTAAGGAGGTTTTGCAAAAGGGAAAAAGGGATCAAAGTTTTGCCCGGGGTCTATACGGGGCCGTGGCGGATTTGATAAAAGTACCCAAGGGGTATGAGTTGGCTATTGAAACCGCCTTGGGATATGCCATGCAAAACCTGGTGGTAAAAGATGAAGCAAAGGGGAAAGAACTGATCGAGCACTGTAAAAACAATAAACTTGGTCGGATTACCGTGTTGCCTAAAACCACAGTCACGGGAAAAAACCTGCAGCCCCGGGAGCAAAAAAAAGTTCAGGATGAACCGAAAGCTTCGGTTGCCTTAGATATTATTCAGTATCCCAAAGAGTTGAGTTCCGTTTTTTCTTCTTTGCTGGGAAAGGTAGTAATCCTTCCGGATCTGAACCTGGGGGTTCCCATGGCCAAGGAGTTAAATCACCGGGTAAAAATCGTGACCCTGCAAGGGGATGTGATGAACCCCGGAGGGTCCATGACCGGGGGAAGCCGGCAACAAAAAAGTCAGGGGCTGCTGGCCAGAAAAGGGGAACTGAAAACCTTGCAGCAGGAGACCCTGGCCGAGGAAAAATCCCTGGAGAACCTTCGAAAAGAGGCCGGGGAGCTCCAAAGGGAAACCCGGAGTCTTGAGGATCAAAGGCGGGAGATGGATCAAAAAATTCAGCAGATCGCCATTGAAAAGGCTACTTTGAAAGAACAATTGGTGCAAGAAAAACAGCGTTTGGAAGAATCCCGCCGGGAAATCGCCGATCGCAAAAAAGAACTTGGACAGTTGGAGGAGACCGAAGGGGATTATAGTAAAGAACATCGAATCCTGGAGGAAAAAATCAACAGCCTTGAAGCCCGGCTGGAAAAGAACCGATCCCATATTCAAGTGGAGGAAAAGGATTTATTACAGCAACTGGACGAAATTGAAGGCCTGAAAGAACGCATCCAGGAAATGCAGGTTCGAAAAGCCTCCATAGAAGAGCAAAGTAAGGCCTTGGGAAGTAAGGTTCAGGCCCTGGACAAGGAGATTCATCGCCAAAACCGGGACATTGAAGAAAACAAAGAAGCCATTGAAAAGGGCCATCGGGAAAAAGAAAACATTGATCAAAAAATCGAAGCACAGACCCGGGAAATTGAACAGGGTAAAATCGCTTTGGAGGCGCTGAAAAAAGAAGCAAAGGTCTTTAAGGAAAAAGAGGAAAAGGCCCTTGAAAGGAAAAAAGAACAAGAAAAACGCCACAAAGAACAGAACGGGAGCCTTAAGGGAGCCGAAGAGGACTTATATAAATTGGAAATGAAGGCAACCAAGCTTGAGGTTCAAAGAGAAAATCTGCACCAGGGCCTGTGGGAAAAATACGAAATGAGCGATGCCCAGGGAAGGGAGTGGATTGCTTCAAAAGAAGGGAGTCTCACCCTGGGGCAAATCCAGTCCTTAAGAAAGCAAATCAAAGACCTGGGCCATGTAAACCTGGAAGCCGTGGAAGAGTACCGGGAAACCCAAGAGCGCTTTGACTTTTTAGACCAGCAGCAAAAGGACCTCTTAGAAGCAAAAAAGAGCTTGAACCGAATCATCAAAGAGATGGAAAGCACGATGAAGACCCAGTTTCTTCAGCAGCTGAAGGTAATCAAAAAAGAATTCAATGAAACCTTCGCCCGGTTATTTGGAGGCGGCAAAGCGGATCTGGTACTGGAAGACGAGGAGGATCCTCTAGAGACGGGGATCACCATCCTGGCAAGACCCCCGGGGAAAAAGCTTCAAAGCCTCTCTTTGTTATCGGGAGGAGAACGGGCTCTAACCGCCATTGCCTTGCTTTTTGCCATATTAAAGATCAAACCCAGTCCCTTTTGTGTTCTTGATGAAATTGAAGCGGCCCTGGATGAAAGTAATGTATACCGCTTTGCGGGATTTTTAAAAGAGTTGGCCGGGGATACCCAGTTTATTGTGGTAACCCACCGAAAAGGCACCATGGAGGCGGCGGATATGCTCTATGGCGTTACCATGGAAACCGAAGGGATTTCAAAGCTGGTGTCCGTGAAAATGAAAGACTATGTAGAAGATGAAAAAGCCATGTAGGAGGAAAAATAATGCTGAAAAATTTGTTTAAAAAAAGTGAAGAACAAACCCGGGAGGAAGAAAGCAAGGAAGAACAGGAAAGTACTCCCGAAGAAGGACAAAGCCCCGCCTCCTCTCAAGAGGAAGAAACCCCCGGGGAGGGCGTTACCCTGGGAGGGCTTTTCGGAAGATTGAAGGAAGGGCTGACGAAAACCAAAAAAGGGATTACCGACCGGGTGGATGATATGGTTAAATCCTATACGAAAATTGATGAGGATCTCTTTGAGGAACTGGAAGAAATTCTGATCACCGCTGACCTTGGAGTAAACACCACCATGGAAATCATTGATCAGCTTCGGGACCGGGTTCGGGAAAATAAAACCACGGATCCCATGGAAGTAAAAGGACTGTTAAAAGAACTGTTAACCGAGGCCCTGGAGGAAGTGGCGGATCCCAATTTAAATCTGGAAACCACCCCTTCCGTTATTATGGTGGTGGGAGTCAACGGTGTGGGAAAGACCACCTCCATCGGAAAAATCGCCCATAAACTGAAGGGAGAAGGAAAAAAAGTGCTGCTGGCGGCGGGGGATACTTTCCGTGCGGGAGCCATCGATCAGTTGAAGATCTGGGGGGAACGTTCGGGAATCGATGTGATTTCCCACCAGGAGGGCTCGGACCCGGCGGCGGTGGTCTATGATGCCATTCAGGCGGCGAAGTCCCGAAAAGTGGACGTGCTGATTTGTGACACCGCGGGAAGACTGCATAACAAGAAAAACTTGATGAACGAGTTGGGAAAGGTGTTTAAAATTGTGAATCGGGAATGCGACGGACTTTCCCGGGAGTCCTTGTTGGTACTGGACGCCACCACAGGACAAAACGCCATCCAACAGGCAAAAATCTTTAAAGAGGTAACCAATATCAGCGGGCTGGTGCTGACGAAGCTGGACGGCACCGCTAAGGGGGGCATTGTGATCTCTGTAAGCAAGGAGCTGAAGGTTCCTGTAAAACTCATCGGCGTGGGAGAGAAACTCGAAGATCTTCAGAGTTTTGAGCCTAAGACCTTTGTGGAGGCCCTCTTCGACTAAAAAAAATCCCGCAATCTATGTCAACCCTTTTAGAAAATGTCCTTAAATAGTTAAAACATAAGCACCAGATTGCTGGCGGTAATCGTGATTTTGTAAAATACAGAAATTACCAAGGTATAATGTTTTTGGGTAACCTTAATAAACT
>NZ_SUMG01000016.1 GCF_009910325.1 Isachenkonia alkalipeptolytica | reverse complement strand
GCACTAGAAATGTCGTGACGAAAGCGAAGAGGTCACACCCGTTCCCATCCCGAACACGGAAGTTAAGCTCTTCAGCGCTGATGGTACTTGGTGGGTGACTGCCTGGGAGAGTAGGTCGTCGCGGCTTTTCTTTGTAAAATTACAAGGAAAAACGGGACAGTAAAGAAATGCTGTCTTAAGATGATGGATAGAAGTTTATAATACTGATTATTCAGCTATACTGAATAAAAAGATTGAATGCTTCGATTGCATCGAAGTACTCCAATCGTGCCAAATGTAAAATTTGGAGGATTGAAGCATGTCGTGACAACAGCAAAGAGGTCATACCTGTTCCCATCCCGAACACAGAAGTCAAGCTCTTTAGCGCTGATGGTACTTGGTGGGCAACTGCCTGGGAGAGTAGGTCGTCGCGACGTTTAATATAGAGTTTCTACCTTGATACCACCGATTTTTAGAGAAGACCTCTAAGATTTCGGTGTTTTTTTATGGTTTTAAAATCATTTCAAAACACAGGATAAATGAAAATAAATGAAAAAGTGTACCAGGGGGTCCGACCCCCTGGTACACTTTTTTCGATTTTTTGATTTTTTGATTTTGGTAATTTTATTTGGGGGTGCGCTGGAACTCCTCTTTGATACTTTGTAGCAGATCCCGGTCCTGTGAAAGTTTGACACCGGTTAAGGCCAGGGCGGTCAAGGTTTGGATCATGGAGTTCAAGGCATAGTCGGTTTTGGTGGCGTCCCGAAATTCCACGGTATGGGCGGAGACGTCTCCGGACTCGATGATATCAAAGTAAGGATGAATGGCGGGAACTGCATGGGAGACATTTCCCATATCCAGGGATCCGGTGCTGCCCTTTTCCTTCTCGATGTTGGTAATACCGAGGGACTGTAACTGCTCGGTGTAAAGATCGGATAACAGCTGATTGGTAACCAAATTATCATAGGGTTTTTCATAGTTATAATAGTCTAAGCTTGCACCGCTGGCCAGCGCTCCAGCCTTAGCACAATTGAGAACCTTCTCCTTCAGTTCCATTAAATAGGTTTTACTGGTGGCCCGGATATAAAACTGAGCCACGGCTTCTCCCGGCACAATATTTGCGGCTTCCCCTCCCTTAGTGATGATCCCGTGGATTCTTGCCGAGGGGAGGATATGCTCCCGAAGGGCATTGATGTTATTAAACATCAATAAAACACCGTCTAAGGCATTGATTCCTTTTTCCGGGGAGGCGGCGGCGTGGGAAGTGCGACCTGTGAATTTAAATTCCAGGGCTTCTAAGGCCAGGGACTTTCCGCTTTGCATATGACTGTCGGCGGGATGGGCCATCAGGGCGGCATCCACATCCTCAAAGCCCCCCTCCTTTACCATGTCCACTTTCCCGCCGCTGGTTTCTTCCGCTGGGGTTCCGAAGACAATAATCCTTCCCCGGAAATCCTCCAGATAGCGAAGGAGGATGGCAGCACCGGTACTCGTGGTACCCAACAGGTTATGTCCGCAACCGTGGCCGATGCCGGGAAGGGCGTCGTATTCCGATAAATAAGCAATGGTCGGGCCCTCTTTGCCGGTATCGTAGGTGGCTTTAAAGGCGGTATCCATACCCAGATAAGGCATTTCCACCGTGAATCCGTGCTTTTGTAATAGCTCTTTATGGGCCTTAGAGGAAAAATGTTCTTCATAGCCCAGTTCCGGGTTATTGAGAATATCATCGCTTAGCTTTTCCAACTCGCTTTTTAGAGACTCTGCTTTTTCCAGGGCTCTTTTGCTTAGTGGTTTTGTCATTGTCATCGCTCCTTTAGCATTGATTATTTGGCTTCGTTGCTCGTTGCCGTAAGGCTTTTAAAGCGTGGGATCCGCGGAGTTATTCTTCGGCCGGGTCCAAAAGGTTCCCAGGTTTTCCCGAAGCAGCTGTTGGTCCTTTACCGCAATTTCTCCGTTGATCAGAACATAGTCGATTCCCTTTGGGGGAAGGGTGGGTTCTTCAAAGGTTGCCCGGTCCAGAATAGTATCCGGGTTAAAAATTACCAGATCCCCATCATAGCCCCTTGCAATTCTCCCTTTTTGGTGTTGAAGCCCCAGGCGTGTAGCGGGAAGCAAGGTCATTTTATAGAGGGCCTCCATCAGGGTGAGGGACTCTTTTTCCCGGACATATTTTCCCAACACCCGGGGAAAAGTCCCTGCAGCCCGGGGATGGCCCTGACCTTCTCGAAGCAGGCCGTCACTGGCGATCATCACCCCGGGCGCCTTCACCGCCAGATCAATATCTTTCTCCTCCATGGCAAAGGCGGCCACCAGCATATCCGGACGCTCCCTGCGAACTTTTTGAAACAGTTCCATATCGCAGTACTGTCCCCGGTAAGGCTCCTCCGTCAGCAGAATAATTTCCGGACCCTTGCCCCAGAGTTCAAAGCAGCCCTCGTCAAACACCGCGGAGCCCAGGAAAGTGCTGAAAGCGTTGTAGGGGTAAGTGTCCACCGTAATATCCAGCCCTTCCCCTTGGGCTTTTTCGATCATGGCCAGGGCTTCATCCATCATGCCGAAGGCGGCGCAACTGGAAATATGGGAGATTTGCATAGGAAGTCCGCTTCGCCGGGAGATTTCAATCATCTCCGCCACGGCCTCCAGGGCGTATTTCGCATCTTTTCGGTAATGAGCTGCCAACAGCAGGTTTTGATTTTTAAAAGGTGCAATCAGTTTTTCCACTTCCTGTATACTGACCCCCGGGGAATACTCCAGACCGAAGGAAACCCCCACCACCCCCAGATCCAGGGCTTTTTGCAGCAGGTCTTTCATTTGATCAATTTCTTTTTCCGTGGCTTCCCGGTAACGGTCTTCAATGCCCACCTGCTCCCGTAGATAGTTATGGCCGATCAGGGAAAGGTAATTTACCGGTGCTCCATACTTGGTAATGTACTGGGAGAAAAAGCTCATATCCATCCGATTATTTCCGCAGTTTCCCGCCAGGGCCGTGGTCACTCCCATTAAGGCTATGTGCTTGGAAATATCGTAATGAATTTTATCCGATCCCTCCCGTAAAAACTCCTCGTGCATATGGATGTCCACAAATCCCGGAGAAACCACTTTATTCTCGGCGTCCAGAATTTTTTCCCCCGGGCCCAGATTTCGACCCAGGTCCACAATTTTACCGGCCCGGATCCCTACATCCTGTTGCTGTAAATCTCCGGTGGCAAAGTTCGGAATCCGTCCGTTAATAATTTTTATATCATACATAAGAGCACCTCCTGTTTTATGGGATTCGAAGAAAAAGAGTTGTGAAAGAATTCTAATTTTTTATATTATACCATAGAGAACGACAAAAATCTTACCCGTGGTGGGGTTGAAGTTCAAGGGAATAGGGTATGAAAACAGTGAAATCAGTCTTATAAATAAGTCTAAGAAACACTACGAAGGAAACTAGAACCAGAAGACTCACGGAATTACTCAAACAAGGAGGGAATAACTGATGAAATCCTTAAAAGGCTTAATCGAAAATCATTACAGGGAAGAGGACTTGATTGAACTCACCCGGGAGCTGATCCGGATTCCCAGTCATGTAAATCATCCCGGCAGAGAACGGGAGGTGGGATTGTTCCTCGGAACCTATTTAAAAGAACGGGGACTGGAAGTGAAAATCGACGAGGTGATGGAAGGTCGGGTTAATGTGATCGCCAGCCTTAAAGGCAGCGGCGGCGGGAAAAATCTGATGCTGAACGGACACCTGGATACGGTGCCTCCCGGAGAGATGGACTTCGACCCCTACGGCGGCCACTTAGTGGAGGGTATGATTCAGGGACGGGGGGCTGTGGACATGAAAGGGCCCATCGCCTCCATGGTAACCATGATGCTGGCCTTGAAAAATTCCGGTATAAAACTGAAAGGGGACGTGATCTTTACCGGAGTGATCGGGGAAGAGGAAAAAAGCGAAGGAACGGAGAAAATTGTAAAAGACGGCATTCAGGCTGACGGAGCGATTGTAGGGGAACCTTCAAGCTATCAGTACTCCGCCGGGCACCGGGGATTGGAATGGCTGGAAATCGAAATCGAAGGAAAGGCCGCCCATGGAGGCATGCCCCATTTAGGGGTGAACGCCATAGAAAAGGCCGCCGTCTTTATTGAACGGGTAAAGCGTGATTTGTATCCGAAGATCAAGGAAAGAAGTCACCCCCTGATGGGGAATTCCGTAATGAATTTCGGCCATATCAACGGAGGAATTCAGCCCAGCACCGTGGCGGGAAAATGCATTATCCAACTGGATCGCCGTTATGTGCCCGGAGAAACCCCGGCCTCCGTCATTAAAGAGTACCAGGATATTATCGATCAGCTGAAAGAAGAGGATGAAACCTTCAATGCCCGAATTAAGCGGATGGAAAACAATATGCTGACCCTGGATCACCTGCCTTTGGCCACACCCCTGGAGGATCCCATTACAAAATCCCTGACCAAGGCCTTGGGCACCGTCCTTGAAAAAGCCCCCGCCCTGTCTACGAAAAGAGGGTGGACCGATGCCTCCCTATTATTCAATTTTGGGAAAATCCCCACCATCGTTTATGGACCGGGAAACATTTCCTATTCCCATACGAGAAATGAGCAGGTGGCGGTACAGGAATTGAAAGAAGCGGTGGAGGTCTACTTCTTAACCGCCGCGGATTTTTGCGGCGTGGAAAAGAAAGGATAGCCCTTTACATACCCTACAGGGGTATGATATAGTAAGAGTAATCAAGGAACAATCACCGTGAAAATTTAGGAGGCGTGAAAAGATGGAAGAGTTTGTGAGACCCACCTCGGAAAAGGCTCCCACCGCCGAAGCGGCGAAAAAACAAAAGGCGTTATTGGATCGAATGAGCCGTATTGAAGGACAGCTTCGGGGCATTCGGAAAATGATCGAACAGGACACCTATTGTGACGATGTGATCAATCAGATAGAAGCCAGCCGCTCCGCCCTAAAGTCGGTGCAGTTGGTGCTTTTGGATAATCACATCAAACACTGTGTGAAGGCTCAACTGCAACAGGGTGAAGATGAGGTCATTGAAGAGGTGTTAAAGACCGTGAAGCGGTTGACGAAATAAGGCTCGCCCAAGTTTTAAAAACCCTTTCGGGCAGGAGCGAAGAAAAAACATTATGGAAAAACAGTAGAACCAATTATCTAAGGAGGCTGAAATAATGAAGAAAAAACTGATTGTCAAAGGCATGAGTTGTATGCACTGTGTATCCGCGGTGAAAGGCGGTCTTGCAGATTTTGGAGAAGTCGAAGATGTGCAGGTGGACTTAGAAGATGAGCGGGTGGAGATTACCTTAAAGGAAGAGCTCTCCGATGAAAAAATCCGACTGTCCATTGAAGACCAGGGCTATGAAGTGGTGGAAATAAAAGACGAAAAGTAAAACTAAAAAGATAAAAAAACAGTGTTAAAGTCACAGTAAAAGGGGTATAGCTTAAGTATGCCCCTTTATTTTTATGCAGATAATTGCATGATTTAACGGGGCAAAAAAACCAAAAGGAGTGAGAACCGTGACAGAAAAGAAAAAGTTTTTTAAAGTACCCCACACTTATGTTATTATCTTTACTATTATTATCATTGCTTTTATTGGAACCTACATCATTCCCGCAGGAGAGTATGAGCGGGTGGAGGATCCCAACACGGGAAGAATGGTTGTAGACGCGGAGTCTTTCGAGTATTTGGAGCCGAATCCCGTACCCTTTTTCTCTTTTGGAGAGGATCATTTGTTTACCGCAATTTATAACGGGATGGAAGCCGCCTCCAATATTATCTTCTTTATCCTGATTGTAGGGGGAGCCTTTGCCATGATCCAAGGCACGGGAGCCGTGGACGCTGGGATCGGTAAGGTGGCCGTCGCCCTGAAGGATCGGGGGATTATTCTGATCCCCGTGCTGATGGCCATATTCTCCGTGGGGGGAGCCACCATCGGTATGGCGGAAGAGGTTATTGTCTTTGTTCCCATTGGCGTGGCCCTGGCCAGAGCTCTGGGCTATGACGCGATTGTAGGAACCGCCATGATAGCCCTGGGGGCTGCTGCAGGCTTTACCGGCGGAGTAGCCAATCCCTTTACCGTCGGGGTGGCCCAGGGAATTGCGGAAATACCGATTTATTCCGCCGCCTGGTACCGGATCATTATTTTATTGGTAACCTTGACGATTGCTGCAATTTATACGATGCGCTATGCCATAAAAGTGAAAAAGGATCCTTCCAAAAGTGTGGTTGCGGAACTGGAAAAGAACACGGAATCCACTTTGGATCTTTCCAACATTCCGGATTTTACGAAATATCATATTTTTACCTTCCTGGTGGTGCTCGCAGGCTTCGGAGTAATGATCTACGGAATCATCGAGTACGGATGGTATATTAAAGAGCTGACTTCGATCTTCTTTATGATGGGTCTGTTTGCATCCTTAGCAGGAGGCGTCGGCCCCAGTCGTACCGCCGGCCATTTCGTGGACGGGGCAAGAACCATTGTGTTCGGTGCCCTGGTAGTAGGTATCGCTCGGGGAATCCTTGTGGTCATGGAACAGGGACTGATTATTGATACGGTTATCTTTGCCATGGGAGAATCCATATCCGGGCTGCCGGATATCATGGCGGCAAACTTGATGTTTGTGGTACAGCTGGTACTCAACTTCTTCATTCCATCGGGAAGCGGACAGGCGGCAACCACCATGCCGATCATGGCACCCTTGGCGGATCTTTTGGAAATGCCGAGACAAATCGCCGTATTTGCCTATCAGTTTGGTGACGGATTTACCAACTCCATTATTCCCACTTCCGGAGTACTGATGAGCTATCTGGCCATTGCTAAGATTCCCTATGAAAAATGGTTCCGTTGGATCCTGCCCCTAATGGGTATGTGGTTCTTATCGGGAGTGATTTTTATGAGTGTGGCGGTAATTATTGGAATCAACTAATAATGGATCGAAACAAAAATTCATAGCATAAGAAATAAACACCCATAAAAAAGATCGAGGGATTTCTTCCTCGATCTTTTTACGGGTGTTATTTTTTCAAGTCTTGGTGCTTTCAATTCTGGATGCTTTCAATTCTGGATGCTTTCAATTTCTAAGGCTTTCAAGTCAGCAGTGCCAAAGGCGGGTAGTGTAAAAGTTAAGGGGCCTCTTCCATAACCTCTTCCTCCGCATCCTGCATTTCCCGATAGGCCGCCACGTTTTCTAAGTGTTCATCGTACGTTTCTGCGAACACATGGCCCTCGGTCCCTACCACATAAAATAAATAGTCATGCTCCGCCGGTTCCAGGGCCGCACGGATGGAAGACTCTCTGGGAGCGGCGATGGGACCCGGGGGAAGACCGTGGTAACGGTAGGTATTATAAGGGTTTTCCACTTCCAAATGTTCGTATAAGACCCGGGTAATATGTTCCTCCCCTTCTCCCACGGCGTAAATCACAGAGGCATCAATTTGCAAACGCATTTCCTGGTTCAGGCGGTTTTCAATAACCCCGGCAATCAAGTCGCTTTCCTCGTCAAAGGCGGTTTCCCGTTCGATCAGGGAAGCCTTGGTGAGGATCTCATGGAGGGAAAGATCCCTTTCATCCATCAGCTCATAATCCTCAGTGGTAAAAACCTGGTTCATACGATTCGCCATAATCTCAACGATCTCCATGGCGCTCTGGTCCTCATCGAAATGATAGGTGTCCGGATATAAATAGCCTTCCAAACTGAAAAACAGGGGGTCTGCATCAAAGCTCAGGGCCTGGTTCTCATAGTAGTCCTCCGTGGCCTCGATGAATTCCTCCCGGGTGGCAAGACCGGAATCCTCCACCCGGGCTCCCATTTCATAAAGGGTAAACCCTTCCGGGAAGGTGACCGCCACGGATTCCCGTTGTTCCCCTACTTGAAGGATTTCAAAGATTTCTGTAAAGGGCTCCTCCGGTGGAATTTCATAGGTTCCGGGACGAATATTTCTATCCACCCCTTCCTCTCCCGCTTGGCGTCGAAACCAATACCGGTTTCTGATGACCCCTTCTTCATGAAGGGTATTGGCCACGGTTCGGAGGCTGTCCCCTTCGGAAATCTCCACGGTAACCGTTTCTTCATTGGCCCCCGTAGAAAGGTAATTGGGGATCAAAGAGAGGTAGCTGTAGACCCCGACGGCGGTAAGAACAGCAAGGGTAATAGCAAGGATTAATAGAATGCGAGCTTTGTTTTTCATAGGATGGTAAACGCTCCTTTTCTGTATTTAAATATAGTTGATAATAAAGGTAAAGACATGTCACAATAAAGTGTTAAAATTCTATGATTTATTTAGTATATCAAAAAATTCGAAATAAAACCATTGGCAGCGGGTAAAAAGGACTAGGGTGGAAAGTTTTTTGTCGAGAATTTTTCTTTGTTTTGTCACAGGCTTGTCACAAAATCATTGTACAATGGTTTTACAGCCTAAGGAAAGGACAGAAAAAATCCAAAAAATAAGCTACAAAAAATAAGGAGGCGTATAGTAATGAAAAATAAGAAAATGTTGATTGCGTTGGTTACAGCGGCGGTACTCTTGATGAGCGGGTTCGTCTTTGCCGACACCTTCACCGAGGGAGACGGCGGGTTCTTTCCGGGAGGCCCCGGGTACGGTGAGGAAGGATCCGGGTTCGGCGGATTCTTTGGCGGTATGAGAGGCCATCACCGAAGAGACACGGTAAGAGATGAATCGGACCGGGAAGATTATGGGAAAGGCGGTTTCTTCTTTGGCGGACCGGAGCACTGTTATTTTCTCGATGAAGACCGGGAAGACATCGACTGGGAAGACATCGACCGAGAAGACTATCGAGAGCAGTGGCTGGAACAACGGACAACAGCGGTAGACGAGGCCCTGGAAGCCGGAGAAATCTCCGAAGAGGAAGCCTTGGAGTATAAGGAAATCCTGGAAGAACGGAGCCTGGAATTTGAAGAGGAAGGAAGTTTTCAAAGAGGCGGCGGCCGAGGTCGAGGCAGAAGTCGGGGACATATGTGGTAAAGGATTTCTCAGCCACCGATAACACCTTAGAAACACCGAAAAAAAGGAAAGAAGTATAATTTTCAGCCGGCAATGTATATTGTCGGTTTTTTTGTTATACTAAACCTAGGAAAAGCTATTATTAGGAGGGAATAAAGTGACGGGAAAAAAAATATTGATCGCCGAGGATGAGAAAAAAATCCGGGAACTTCTAAGCCTCTATTTGAAAAAGGAAGGCTTTAACGTATATGAAGCGAAAAATGGAAGGGAAGCCCTGGAGCGTTTTGATAGGGAAGTCTTTGATGTGTTGGTACTGGATGTGATGATGCCCGAATATGACGGATGGTCGGTACTGAAAAGAGTCCGGAAAACCAGCAGCCTGCCGGTACTGATGCTTACCGCAAGGGAAGAGGAGGAGGATAAACTCTTCGGTTTCGAATTGGGGGTGGATGATTACGTAACCAAACCCTTCAGTGTAAAAGAGGTGGTGGCCCGGGTCAAAGCCCTGCTGAAGCGGGGAGGGGAAAGCTCCCGGGAGGGGAGCCTTACCTATCGGGAACTGACCGTGGATGCAAGGGAACATGAGGCGCGGATCGGAAAGGAAAAGCTACCTCTTACCCTGAAGGAATTTGATTTGCTGACCCTTTTTCTGGAAAACAAAAATCAAGCCTTGAGCCGTGAACAGATTTTAGACCGGGTTTGGGGTTTTGATTATTACGGGGATCTTCGAACCGTGGATACCCACGTTAAAAGGCTCCGCAGGAAAATGGGAGAACTGGGGGATCGGATCACCACTGTGCGGGGCGTCGGTTATCGCTTGGAGGAGGAGGAATAATGAAGGGATCCAGTATTTTTACAAAACTCTTTACCGCTTTTATGGTTCTTACCCTGCTCTTAATCGGCGGGGTGTGGTTTGTGCAAAACCAGTTCCTGGAAGAATATTACTATCAGCGGACCATCGAGAACCAGGAAGAAAGGGGAAGGGAGCTACTTACGGACATTCAGCCCCTGGAGGAAATAGATGAGGAGTTACAGAGCTTTTTGGAACAACAAAGTCGGATCCTGGGTACGGAAATAGCCCTTTTTTCCCTGGAGGGAGAAACCCTTTATGAAACCGGTACCCGGGGGCATATGCCCATGATGAATCATGGAAGAGGAAGGGAGGTGCTAGGAGAAGAAGAGTTGACACAGCTGCAGGAAGAAGGAGTCCTCTCCCTACGGGAAACCGAAGATCCTCACCGGGGAGGAATGGCCCGGCGGATGCAGGAAACCGATACCCTGTATACCTATGTGTCAAGGGAGGGGCTGATCCTCCGTCTGCAAACAACTCTGAATCCTATCCAACAGGGGATTCAGTTAACCCAGGATTTTTATCTGTGGATTCTTCTCTTCGGGGGGCTCCTGGCTTTTTTGCTGTCCTTTCTTTTCTCCCGGAGGATCGCCCGGCCCATCGAGGACCTTACGGAAGTGGCGGGGGAAATGAGTCGGATGAACTTTGAAGTGCGGTATACAGGAGAAGAAAAAGGGGAAATCGGCGAGCTGGGCAATACCCTGAACCATCTGACAAAGGCCCTGCAGGAGACCATCGACCAGCTAGAACAGGAGCTGGAGAAGGAAAAAAACCTGAAAAAGCTCCGCCGGGAGTTTATCGCCCGGGTCTCCCATGAACTGAAGACCCCCATCGCCGTGATCAAAGGGTATTCGGAAGCCCTGGAGGACGGAATTTACCAAAGTCCCCGGGAACGGGAGGGGTATGTGAAAATCATCCAGGAGGAAAGCTTGAAAATGGATCACATGCTCCGGGAAATCTTGGATCTTTCCCGATTGGAAACCCGTCACATGGAGTTGAAGGAAGAGGCGTTGGAGATCCAACCCTACACACAAAAAATCATAGAAAAGCTTAAGGGAATTGATACGGAAAAGAAACTGATCCTAAGAAATGAATTGAAGGATCCGAAAACCTTGATCAAGGGAGACGCCTATCGTCTCGAGCAGATTGTAAGCAACTTTATCAAAAATGCCCTGGAGCACAGCGAAGGATCCGAAGTGGAAGTTCGATTAAGGGAAGAGGAAAAATCTCAGGGGCCGGCAAGGATCCGAATGGAAATCAAAAACCCCGGGAATCCCCTGTCCCAAGAGGAGCAGGAAAAGATTTGGGAAAGTTTTTATAAACGGGAAGAAAAAAAAGGCAGCGGTCTCGGTCTTTCCATTGCCGCCGGATTGTTAAAGCTGATGAACAGCAATTTCGGAACCTACAACGAACCTCCGGGGGTGGTGTTTTATTTCACCCTGGAAAAGTTGAAAAAATAAGGCTTCCCCGGGAAAATACTTTTGAATTCCCCGGGGCTTTATATTATAATGGGAAAGATCAAACTATTTTGTAATAGATAAGTAACAGAGAGGACTTTTCGAAATGACGGGAAAAAATAGATCCATAGGAATCATCGCCGGGGTAATGATCTTTTTCGTGCTATACCTCATCGACCGGCTGGGAATCATAGGAATTCAACCGGACGTAGACAGCATCCGGGCTTTAATTGAAGAAGGGGGGATGTGGAGCATCATCGTTTTCCTCTTCATCTGTATGTTCCGTCAACTTTTTTTCTTGCCCACAACGGTGGTCTATATCAGCGGCGGTCTGATCTTCGGTCCTTTGCTGGGATCCCTTTATTCGGTTACCGGACATACGGTAAACATCTTCCTTGCCTACGTTGTAGGCCTGCGTTTTAAAGAGAGCATCCGGCGGTTTATCAGTGTAAAATATGTGGAAAAACTCCGAAAGGCAAAGAAACAGGGATCCTTCAAACCCCTTTTTGCCATGCGGGTCACCCCCGGATTTCCCGTGGACCCCATCAGCTTTGGTGCGGGATTTGTGGAGATGAATTTTAACATCTATTTTTTGGCAAGCGTTCTAGGATCCGTACCGAAAATTGTGGTCTACAGCTATTTAGGTCAGCGGCTGGAGAACATATTCGCCATGGAAACCATACTTGCCCTGGGCTCTTTACTGATTTTAGCCCTGATACCCTACCTTTTTAAAAACGGACAGGAAGCTCTATAGGAGGAACGAATCATGGAACACCTTCAAAACCTATTGGATTATGCACAACGCTATATTACCGTGGAATTGTTTATCTTGATTATACTGATCATCGGTACTTTTTTAATATTTGCCTTTTTGATCCAGGACGTGTTTCAGGATTATTTTAAGGATTACGGGGATAAAAAGAAAAGGGAGCGGGAAGAGGGAAAAGCCCAGAGTCGACCAAGGGTTGTGAAGACCCCCGGGACCCCGGAGGAAAAGAAAAAAAAGGGTTCCCGGACGGCAAAATCCTCCAAGGCAAAGGGGAAAAGTAAGCTCCGAAATAATAAAACAGATGGATAATATAAAGAAGCATGGATAAATTAAGGGCAAAGAGGTGATATTATGGGAAAAATTGCAAGATGCTCCATCAAAGAAAAACCGTCGATGAAAACCGCGGCGGTTTATGTAATAGGAATTATTTTCGGTATCAACGCTTTGGTAATGCTTAGCAATATGCTACCTCCCTTATGGGGCGGGATTGTAAGTATCGGGATCATTATTTTGACGGTCCTGCTGACCTCCTATCTGATCAATCGAAAATTAGCGGAGTATATTTACTCGATTATAGATGATGATTTCCTGGTGTTTAAGAAAATCGGCTCCCGGGAAAAATTGATGCTGAAGGTGAAACTCCGGGATATTACGGAAATCACCCCCCTTAAGGAAGACCGGGAAAAACGGGAAAAAAAAGTGAAAAGAACCTATATGTTTTCCTGCAAACTAAAAGGGAAAGGGCTTTATGTTGGAAAGTTTCAGGAGGGAAAGCATAAATACCGTTTCATCATTCAACCCAACGAGGGATTTTTAAAAGCCCTGAGAAGGGAAATTAAAGCACAGCAAATGAAGGAACAGTCAATCAACGGCGAAGCATAAGGAAAGGAGGGGTTTTTTATGAGCACCCCGCTGCTTAAAACCTTAGAAGCCTTAAAAAAAGAGAATCGAATTTCCTTTCATACCCCGGGACATAAGAAGGGCAACGCTTTTGAGATTTTCGGGGACGGAGGGATTCAAGGGAATCTCTATCAATATGACACCACCGAGGTGTTCGGTACCGATCAGCTCCAGGATCCCTCCGGGGTGCTGGAAAAATCCCGGCAGTGGACCGCCGATATTTTCCAAGGCTCCCAGGCCTATTATCTTGTCAACGGCTCCAGCGCCGGGGTTCTCGCCATGATCCTGTCCCAAACCAGGCCCGGGGAGGAAATTCTGCTTCCCCGGGACGTTCATCAATCAGTGATCCACGCTTTAATTCTCGGGGATTTGACGCCGCGGTTCATTCCGCCGGAAATAGACCCTCTGTATAAAATCCCCAAGGGAACCACATTGGAAAAAGTACAGTGGGGCCTGGAAAAGCACCCCAATTGCAAAGGGGTGCTACTCACCCATCCTAATTACTACGGCAGAGGGTCACAGCTTCAGGAAATCCGTGACCTCACGAAAGCCCGGGGGAAAATCCTTTGGGTGGACCAAGCCCACGGGGCCCATTTGGGTCTTCACAGCGACCTTCCCCAGTCCGGGGTGGAGGCGGGGGCCGACCTGACGGTGATGAGTTTTCATAAAACCCTCCCCGCCATGACCCAAAGCGCCGTCCTCTTTGCCGGGGGAGACCTTGTGGACCGGGACCGCTTACAGGAACAGCTAAACATCCACCAAAGCTCGAGTCCTTCCTATATTCTAATGGCCTCCATTGAACAGGCGGCAGCCCTGTACCGACAGGAGGGGAGAGAAAGGATGAAAGCCCTCTTGGAGGGAATGGACCGTTTGGAAAAGAAGTTTCAAAACCTGAAGCTTTTTCAACTGGACCGGGCGCCGGGAAAGGACCGGACCAAGATTTGGATCCATACGGAAAACAGCGGACTTTCAGGAGAGGAAGTGGAGACCTGGATTCGAGACAAACAGGGCATCGATCTGGAGCTTTCCCTGCCTCAGGGGGTGTTGGCCCTGGCTTCCATAGGAAATCGAGAAAAAGATTTGGAAAAACTGTATTTAGCCTTTGAGGAACTGGAAAAAACATTATATAATAAGGGAAAGATGGAAAATTCCGTGAAGCATACCCCCGGGAAACCTCCGACGGAAAGCTTTTACCGGGAGACGGAAAAAAAACTCCCCATAAGAGAGGCCTTTTACAGGACCAAAGAAAGGGTATCAATTAATAAGAGCCTGCACCGAAGGGCGGGCAGCGCCGTCACCCCTTATCCTCCGGGAATTCCCTTGATTCTTCCCGGAGAGATTATTACCCGGGGGCATATCGATAAACTTGTGGAATTAAGGGATAAGAAAACCAAGGTGAATGGATTGAAAGAAGGAAAAATTTTAGTTGTAACCGAGGAGTGAAGCTATGGAGAAGGGATTTTTCATTACCCTGGAAGGGACCGACGGAGCAGGAAAGTCCACCCAGATGAAGTATCTGAAGACGTTTTTTGAAGAGAAGGGCTATCCGGTGCTGTTAACCAGGGAACCGGGAGGCACCGCCATCGGTGAGAAAATCCGGGAGCTGATCCTGGATAATGCCAACGAAGAGATGAAGGATAAGACCGAAGCCCTGCTGTATGCCGCCGCCCGGGCCCAGCATGTGGAAGAGGTGATTCTTCCCGCTTTACAAGAAGGAAAAGTGGTGCTTTGCGACCGCTTCGTGGACTCCTCCATTGTCTATCAGGGCGAGGCCAGAAGCATTGGAAGGGAAAGCATTGAAGACATCAACCATTTTGCCACGGGGGGGCTCAGTCCCAATCTTACCCTGTGGTTCGATCTTCCCCCGGAAGAGGGACTGAAACGGGTAGCCTCCGGAGGAAAAGTCGATCGTCTGGAAAAAGAGGCCCTTCACTTCCATCAAAAAGTGTATGAAGGTTATCAAACCCTGAAAAATAAACACCCCCATCGAATCAAAGCCGTGGACGGAAAAAAGAGCATCGATGAGATGCGCCGGGAGATTCGAGGGATTGTAATAAAAAAATTGAAGGAGGTCTATGGAATGAAACTTGTAATTGCCATTGTCAATGATGAGGATGCCAACAAGCTGCTAGACAGTTTGACGGAGAATCGCCACCGGGTAACCAAGCTTGCCACCACGGGAGGGTTTTTGAAAGCGGGAAACACCACTTTTTTAATCGGAACCGAGGACGATCAGGTAGACCAGGTTATGGATATTATCAAGGATAAATGCGAAACCCGAAAGCAGGTAGCCACCTCCCCCGCCCCGGTATCGGGAACCACCGGCGTCTATGTCCCCCACCCGATTGAAGTGAATGTGGGAGGGGCCACGGTATTTGTGGTGGACGTGGAAAAACATTTTAAAATTTAACCGCTAGGAGATAAAATATGGGATTTTCAACAGTACTGGGCCAGGATTATTTAAAAAATAAAGTGCTAAGGCAAATTAAGGGAAACACCCTGAGTCATGCCTATCTGATTTACGGAAATCCGGGACTGGATCCTCAGGGTTTTGCCAAGATCTTCGCCCAAGGGATTTTATGCAAGGAAAGAGCGGGTGAAATTCCCTGTGGTAAGTGCATCCCCTGTAAAAAAGTTCTGGGGGACAATCATGAAGATCTGAAGGTCTATCCCGAGGAAACCCTGAAGGTGGAGGAAATCCGAAACCTGGAAAAGGATATTCACATCAAGCCCTATAGTGCAGGGAAAAAAATATACATCATCAATCATGGGGAAGGCATCACCCCCCAGGGGCAAAACGCGCTGTTAAAAACCCTGGAGGAACCCCCGAGCTTTGGGATCATTCTCATTGTGGCCCGGGGAAAGGAAGCGCTGCTCCCCACGATTCAATCAAGGTGTCAAGGCCTGGGCCTTAAACCGGTAGCCGGGGAAGAGATTTACGAGGCCCTGAAAAACAGCTGGGGCTACCCGGAAGAGAAAGCCCGGGAAGCTTCGAAAATTGCGGGAGGAAAGATTAAAACCGCCCTCAGGTTTTTGGAGGATGAAGATTTTGAAAACCGAAGAAAGCAATTATTCTATTTATACCGGCAGATGGAGGAAAAAGGGATTACCGAGAGCATGGAAGCCATGGAAAAGCTTTCCGTTGAAAAGGATCAAATAGAAGAGGTCTTGGATTTAAGCTTAAGTTTCTTTCGGGATCTTTTATTATATAAAGAGCTTCAGGATCCCCGGTGGCTCATTCATGGGGACCAGGAGAAAATCATTCAAGACCTGGGCAAAAAGTCCGGGTTCAAGGGAATTTTAAAGGCCCTGGAAGAAGTGGAGAAAATGCAAAACTATGCCAGAGCCAATGTCAGTCCGAAGTCGATATTAGAAATGTTAGTCCTGAATGTGCATCAGGCTTTAAGTGATAAATAGGAGGTTTAAAACCATATGGAAACCGTAGTAGGCGTACGATTTAAAAAAGCGGGGAAAGTGTATTATTTTGACCCGGGAGATTTAGAGATTTTCAAAACCGATAAAGTAATTTTAGAAACCGCCCGGGGGCTAGAACTAGGGGAAGTTGTCGTCGGTCCCAAGGAAGTCTCGGAAAAGGAAGTGGTCTCTCCCTTAAAGCAGGTTATTCGAAAGGCCACCAAGGAAGACATGGCAGCCTATGAGGGAAACAAGGGAAAGGAAAAGGATGCCTTTGAAATCTGCAGCAAAAAAATCGAAGACCACGGCTTGGAAATGAAACTTGTGGACGTGGAATATACCTTTGACAACAACAAAATCATTTTCTTCTTTACCGCGGAGGGCCGGGTGGATTTTCGGGAGCTGGTCAAGGATCTGGCCTCGGTATTCAAAACCCGGATCGAGCTTCGTCAAATCGGTGTCCGGGATGAGGCGAAAATGATCGGCGGCTACGGCCCCTGTGGAGTCAGTCTTTGCTGTTCCACCTGGTTAGGGGAGTTTGATCCCGTATCGATTAAAATGGCCAAGGATCAGGGACTGTCCCTAAATCCCACGAAAATTTCCGGGGTCTGCGGCAGACTCTTTTGCTGTTTAAAGTACGAACATGAGGTTTATAAAGCGGTACTGAAGAAGATGCCCCAACAGGGAGACCGGGTTAAAACCCAGCTGGGAACCGGTGTCATCGTCAAAACCAATCCCCTGTTAGAGCAGGTGAAGGTGCGGGTGACCTTAGAAGAGGACGGCTCTGAGGAAATCAAAATCTTCCCCATTGAGGAGATTACCAAAATCCCCAAGGGGAGCCGGGGAAAGCCCGAGGACGGTAAGAAGAAAGAGGACGGCAAAAAGCAAGAGGACAGCAAAAAGACAGAAGATCGTAAAAAGATGGAGAACGGCAAAAAGAATGAAGACAGCAAAACCACCGGGGACAGAAGGAAAAGCGAAGGCGGTAAAAAATCCGCAGAAAGTCCGGGAAAGGAAAAGTCCCCTGAAGGTAAAAAGCCTGACGAAGGCCAAAAGGCCGCCGGGGAGAAAAAGTCTTCCAGGGAGAAAACCGAAGGTAAGAAGGCTTCGGATAAGAAACCCTCGGATAAAAAGTCGAAGCCCCGATCCAAACGGCCCCAAGGAAAGAAAAGGCCCCCCCGGGGATCCCAGAAAAAAGGGAAATCCCCTCAAGAAAAGCCTAAAGGGGAGGCGAAGGGTCCATCGAAGAACGAGTAAAAGGGAGGAAAACCCATGCGCATGAAAAATAAAGATATTTTAAAAATTGCAGCGATTATTTTCCTGGCCTTTGCATTGATTGCGGTGTTCCGCTGGGTAATCTTTGATGAAAACAACACAGACCCTGGGGACGGAAGAAGGGCCCCCGAGGAAAGAGAGTCGGCCACGGAGGTCTTCGGGGACCTGTCCATAGAAACCCTGGAGGGAGAGCCCAGCTCCATAGAAGAAAATGAAGGCATGCCCATCGTCCTAACTTTTTGGGAGCCGGAGGATGAAGAAAGTCAGGAGCAATTGTTGATCTTGGATAATTTATTGTTGTTACTGGAGGATGACGTGGCCTTTTTATCGGTGTTTGAGCCCGAGGATTATGATGTGCCCTATACCGCAGTGATCGATTCCCGGGGAGGCATTTTTCAACAATACTCGGAGCTGGTCACGGAAGAAAGGTTGCTTGCCGATGTGGAAGAGCTATTGGAAAGGGAAGAGAATTAATGGAGCGAATCGATGACTTGCAGCTGAAAGGACTGAAAATCATACAAAACCCCAAGGGGTTTTGTTTTGGTATAGATGCGGTGCTTTTGGCGAATCATGTAAGGCTGAAACCCGGGGACCGGGTGGTGGACCTGGGGACCGGCACAGGAATAATCCCCTTGCTCTTGGCGGGAAAAAGCAGAACCTCCACCTTTCAGGGCTTGGAGCTTCAGGAGTCGGTGGTGGATATGGCTCAAAGAAGTGTGGCCCTGAACCAACTGGAGGATCGAATCGAAATCCTTCAAGGGGATCTCAAAGCTCCGGAGAGGGTATTTCCGAAAAGCGTTTATGATGTGGTCACCGCCAACCCTCCCTATATGCACCGGGAGGGACTGGTTAATCCCAAGGATGCAAAGGCCATCTCCCGCCATGAAGTGGCCTGTGACCTGGAGGATGTGGTCAAGGGAGCCGCCACCCTCCTTCGAACCCACGGCCGTTTTTATATGGTTCACCGGCCCAACCGCCTGGTGGACATCCTGTTTTTCATGCGGAGCCACGGCCTTGAACCCAAAGGGCTGACCATGATTCAGCCGAAAACAGGGAAAGCGCCGAATTTATTGATTGTTGAAGGCAGGAAAGGGGCAGGAAAGGAACTGAAAATCAAACCCCCTTTGATCATTTATGAAGAATCCGGGGCCTACACAAAGGAGACCCTGGCATTATACAATCAGCAAAATCTGGAAGGATAAGGGCAGGGGAAGTCCCCCTGGGGCAAGACCCCATGGGCTAGAACCCCGGGAAAGACCCCTGGGGAAAACACCCCGGATAAGGAAAGTGTAAAAAAGGGAGAGCTTAGCGATGAAGGACGAAAAAAAAGAACGGCGAACTGGGGAAGCTCAGGGAAGGGACCGAAGAGAGGACCGAGGAAAGGATCCGGGAAAGGACCCGGGAAAGGACCCGGGAAGCTCAGGGAAATTCAACCATGCTCCGGGAACCCTGTGGGTGGTGCCCACCCCCATCGGAAACTTGGAGGACATCACCCTTCGGGCCCTCCGAATCTTGAGGGAAGTGGATAAAGTAGCGGCGGAGGATACGAGAAACAGTCGAAAGCTGCTAACCCATTTTGAGATTCACAAACCCCTGGTCAGCTACCATGAGCACAATGAAAAACAGCGAAGCCAAAGCATCCTCCGGGATCTGGAAGCGGGGCTTTCCATTGCCCTGATCTCCGATGCGGGGATGCCGGGGATTTCCGACCCCGGTTTTGAATTGATTCAGCAGGTGATCGATGCAAACCTTCCCCTGGAGATCCTTCCGGGAGCCTCGGCCTTTGTCAATGCCCTGGTGGGCTCCGGGCTGCCCAACGGACGGTTTGTCTTTGAGGGCTTTTTAAGCCGGGAAAAAAAAGAGCGGAAAAAACGGCTGGAAAAGTTAAAAGAAGAGGAACGAACCATGCTATTCTACGAATCTCCCCACCGGATCAAGGATACCCTGAAGGATATGGAAGAAGTTTTCGGGGAGCGCCGGGGAGCCCTTGCCCGAGAGCTGACGAAACGCTATGAGGAGTTTATTCGAGGGAGCCTTCCTTTCCTGTTGAAGACCTTGGAAAAAGCCCCCCGAAAAGGGGAGATGGTATTGGTGGTGGAAGGCTTTCAGGGAAGAAAAGAAGAAGCCTTTCAGGATTTGACCATCGAAGAGCATTTATTGCTGGTCATGGAAACCGGTCTGTCGAAAAAGGATGCGGTAAAAAAAGTGGCAAAGGACCGGGGAATTCCCAAAAGGGAAGTCTATGAAGTGGGGATCGGTTTCGAGAAATAACCCCTGTTCGGGAAATAAACCCTATGTAACAGGTGGGAAAATATGGGAAAGCGAAGGGAATATAACATAAGAAATGTATAAAAAAGTGCATAAAGAAATGCATAAAGAAATGCATAAGAAATGCATAAAAAATGCATAAGAAATGCATAAAAAATGCATAAGAAATGCATAAAAAAATGCATAAGAAATACGTAAAAAATGTATAAAAAATGCATAAAACAGGAGATGAGAAGGCAAAAAAGGCATAAAAAAAGGGGTCTTGAAAAGACCCGATTTTTTATCCTTTGTAAGGGGTTTGGCGCCGCGGCATCGCCGGGACACAGGGGAATTACTTCATTTCGCTGATACAGGTATCACAGACGTTCTTTCCTTTGTAATGCACAACGTCCTTGGCGTTTCCGCAGAAAATACAAGCAGGCTCATATTTCTTCAGGATTACGCTTTCGCCGTCTACATAGATCTCTAAAGCGTCTTTTTCCATAATGTTTAGAGTTCGGCGAAGTTCGATGGGCAGTACCACACGACCCAACTCATCCACTTTTCTTACAATACCGGTTGATTTCATCATGATTTCATCCTCCTTCAGTTTATTAAAAGCCGGAAATAATTCGAGCTTTTATAACATTTTTCGACATTTTCACTTTAAATCATACCAGAGTTACCATAAAAAGTCAACGTTTCTACCAAAAGTTTTCCTTAAAATAATAAAAATTAACAAAACTTTCTGTGAAAACTCAAGGATCCCGGGTAAATAAGGCAATATAGGGAAATCCATTAAGGTTACAGGAAAAGAACCGTGATAAAGAAAGAATGATTTGCAAAATCATAGAAAAAGAGTAAAATAATAATAAAGAACCGAATTAGGAGATGATCGTAATGGATCGTATCATAAATACCATCGCCGGCAAGGCCAAGGAACGGGGGGAATCCTGTTATTTAGTGGGAGGCACCCTTCGGGATCTCCTGCTGAATCGGGATTTGTTAATTCAGGATTTGGATTTTGTCACGGAGAAGGATCCCAAGGATTTTGTCGAAAGTTTGCTGACTGTTCTGGAGGGAAAGTTGATTCCCATAGATAAAGGCAACCGTCTTTACCGAGTCCGTTTACCGGACGGTTTGATTCTGGATTTTACCCAAAGGGAAGGGGAGAGTATCGAAGAGGATTTAAAAAAGCGGGACTTTACCATTTCCGCCATGGCCTACCCCATGGATGCCCCCTGGCCCATGGAAAAGGAGTATATTATCGATCCCTTTAAGGGACAGCAGGATATTGAAAAGCGAAGGATTCGACATATTCGGGAAGAGGCCTTTGTGGAAGACCCCTTACGGCTGATCCGTGCCCCGAGGTTGATGTGTCAGCTGCGGTTCAATATGGGGGAGGAGACCATCAAAGTGATTCGAAAGCATGCCCACCGACTAACCGAGGTGGCGGGAGAGCGAATCACCCAGGAACTGTTTTTGATTTTACAACAGGATAAGACCTATCACTTTCTGACCTTTATGGATAAAAAACTGAATATCTTAAATAAAATCTTTCCGGAAATCGAAGAAATGAGGGATATCGGAGAATGCAAATACCATGTGGTGGACAGCTGGACCCACTCGGTCTACACCGTGAAAGTGGCGGAAAGCGTGATCTATGCCCAGGGATATTTTGAAGACCATATTCGGGAGGCCTATGAAGAGCATGCCCGGGAAAAAATTTCCGGCAATCATCGGCGAATTGACCTGATCAAACTGGGGGCCCTCTTCCACGATATCGGAAAACCCTCAGCGAAAAAAGTGGACCCCACGGGAAGAACCCGCTTTCGGGGCCATGAAATCACCGGGGCGGAGCTGGTAAAGGAGTATGGGGAGCGTTTAAAGTGGAGTAAAAGAGAAATCGCCCTGCTGTATAAATATGTGGCCCAGCATATGATTCCCTTGGTGCTGTATAAAAAGAATGATGTCAGCGGCAAGGCCTTGTATCAGTTTTTCTCCGAGGCGGGAAAGGAAACCCTGGATCTCCTGCTGATTGCCCTGGCCGACATTGTGTCCACCCGAAAACTATTGGATCCCCATGAAGAGATGGGAATGTTTAAAATCCATGTGGAATACATCGCCAACAATTACATCACCCGCTACCGGCCCATTGAAAACATCACAAACATCATTACCGGCCGGGAGGTTATGGAAGCGGTGAACCTTCCGGAAAGCACCTTTGTGGGGGAAGTACTGGAGGATTTGAAAAAGGCAATGTTCTACGGACAGGTTCCCCAGCACAAAGAAGGGGCCTTGAAATACCTTCGAAAGCACTATCCTTTAAAAGATTCCGGAAAAAAAACAATAAGGGAACCATAAAAAACAATAAGGATCCATAAAAAAGAATAAGGATCCATAAAAAAGAATAAGGATCCACAAAAAAACCGGGAGGCCCCTGCCAATGGCAGTAGGGAATCCCGGTTTTATTTTTTTTACTTTTGCGGGGGAATCTTATTTTCGTTCACCAAATTCTGCTTCAGCTGCCAGAGGGCCTCGGAAAGGTCCACCTTGTAAATCTGGGGACGGGTTAGCCGCTTATACTCCGGCCAGAGGGAGGCCAGCTCCTTAGAAACCTTCTCTTTGATTTCCTGAGTGCTTCGGCGGCGATAAACCAGCTTGCCCTCCACAAAAATGGGGGTTAAGAGCTTTTTCAACCGGTAGTCGGAAAAGGTGGTTTGCTTCCAGGTATAGATCGGATGAAAAATGGTTAAGGGCTGGCTCTCGTCCAGGACTTCATGCTCCAGGGTGATCAAGTCCGCCTGGGCGGTTTGGGTTTTTCTGTCATAGATCCGGTAGATGTTTTTAAAGCCGGGGTTGGTGATCTTTTCCGGGTTGTTGGAGATTTTGATTTTCGGAATCAGCTCTCCCTTCTGTTCCGCAGCACTGAGCTTGTATACGCCTCCCAGGGCGGGACAATCCTTGGAAGTGATCAGGTTCGTGCCCACTCCCCATCCGTCAATTTGGGCCTGCTGATCTTTTAAGGCCGTGATGGTATCCTCATCCAAATCACTGGAAGCCACGATGGTAGCCTTGGAAAAGCCGGCGGCGTCCAGCATATTCCGTGCCTGTTTCGAAAGGTAGGCAATATCCCCGGAATCGATGCGAATACCCTTGGGCTCATGGCCCCGGGCCCGAAGCTCCTTGAACACCTGAATGGCATTGGGGACCCCGGCCTCCAGGGTATTGTAGGTGTCCACCAACAGTAGGCATTCGTCGGGATAGGCCTTGGCGTAAGCCCGAAAGGCTTCAAGTTCCGAGGGGAACTTTTGAATCCAGCTGTGGGCTTGGGTACCCATCACGGACAGGTTGAATTTCATCCCTGCCAGGACGTTGGAGGTGGAGACGCAGCCACCAATCACTGCGGCTCTTGCGCCGTATACCCCGGCATCGGGACCCTGGGCCCGGCGAAGACCGAATTCAAACACCGGATCTCCCTTGGCGGCGGTGACAATCCGTGCGGCCTTGGTGGCAATCAAGGACTGGTGATTCATCACATTCAGCAAAGCGGTTTCGATTAGCTGGGTCTCAAAACAGGTGCCCTTTACCCGGAGGATGGGTTCATGGGGAAACATAATGGTCCCCTCTTCCACACCGTGAATGGTGCCTTTGAAGGTAAAGTTTCGAAGGGCGTCGATAAAATCCTCTCCGAAGGTTCCCAGAGAGGAAAGATAGGCCAGCTCATCCTCGTAAAATTTCAGGTTTTCAATGTAGTCAATAATCTGTTCGATCCCCGCAACAATGGTGTAACCGCTGTGACAAGGGTTTTCTCTGAAAAACAGATCAAAGACCACCTCTTCTTCCATCATGTCATTTTTTAAATAACCATTCATCATGGTCAGTTGATAAAAATCCGTCAGTAAAGAAAGGTGCTTCATTTGATTCATGGCGATACCTCTTTCCGCTTATATTTCATTCCTATGGAGCTGATTTACAGAATGATGGGTGCTTTTTTCTAAAGTCTTATTTCTCAAGTCTTACTAGTAAAGTCTCACTAAAACAAATTATATCAAATATTTAGGAAGGGCGCCAAGAAAACCTGAAGAATATTTTGATAGGCACTACACTTTGAAGAATATCTATAGTATAATGAGTTTTTAAGAGGCCTTGAGCTACTTCACCCTGATCGGGAATTTCCCGGGTGTGAAGTTTTTTAATATCAATTGTAATATCAACAGGAAAAAATCTCTGGTCATACAGGGTTTATATTAGGAAATAGAAGGAGTGAGCCTTATGTCAAAAGGAAATTATTATGTTACCACCCCGATTTACTACACCAACGCAAAACTGCATATCGGTCATACGTATACCACCGTGGCCGCCGATGCCTTGGCCCGGTTTAAGCGGTTTACCGGCTACGACGTAAAGTTTTTAACGGGAACCGACGAACACGGACAAAAAATTCAGGAAGCCGCGGAAAAACTGGGGAGAACTCCAAAGGAACATGTGGATGAAATGGTCAAAAGCATTAAAGCCCTCTGGAAGACCATGGACATCTCCCACGATGTGTTTATTCGCACCACCGATGAAAAGCATAAAAAAGGGGTGCAGCGGATTTTTCAACAGCTCTATGACCAGGGGGATATTTATAAGGACTTTTACGAAGGCTTTTACTGCAAGCCCTGTGAATCCTTCTGGACCCAGTCCCAATTACAGGAGAACCACGGCTGTCCCGAGTGCGGCAGGGAAACGGAGATGGCAAAGGAAGAGGCCTACTTCTTTAAGCTCTCAAAGTATGGGGACCGATTGAAAAAGCATTTTGAAGACCATCCCGAGATCTGTTACCCGGAAACCCGGCGTCGGGAAATGATCAACAATTTCCTTGAGCCCGGTCTGGAGGACCTGTGTGTTTCCAGAACCAGTTTCGACTGGGGGATTCCTGTGCCATTTGATACGGATCATGTGATCTACGTATGGTTTGATGCGGTATGCAACTATATCACCGCCCTGGGATACGGGGAGAAGCAGGACAGGGACTTTAAAAAATTCTGGCCCGCCAATGTCCATATTGTAGGAAAGGAAATCGTCCGTTTTCATACGATTATCTGGCCGGCGATGTTGATGGCCCTGGATTTGCCCCTGCCGGATAAAGTCTACGGTCACGGATGGATTCTCTTCGCCGCGGATAAAATGTCGAAATCCAAGGGCAATGTGGTGTATCCCGAGGTGCTGATTGAGCGCTACGGCCTGGATGCCTTGAAATACTTCTTACTTCGGGAGTTTGTCTTCGGCCAGGACGGAAACTACACCAATAAGACCTTTATCACCCGGCTGAACGCCGATCTTTCCAACGATCTGGGAAATCTCTTAAGTCGAACCGTGGCCATGGTGGAAAAATACAACGGAGGCATCATTCCCGAGGTAGACGCCATTGAAGCCGTGGACGAAGAGCTTCAGCAAATGGTCACCTCCGCCGGGGCGAAGGTGGAGGAGCATATGGAGGATCTGCAGTACCACGACGCCTTAGAAGAAATCTGGACCGTGATTGGACGGACCAACAAATATATCGATGAGACCACCCCTTGGGTACTGGCCAAGGATCCGGCCCAAAAGCCACGGCTGGATACCGTGCTTCGAAACCTGACGGAATCCCTGCGGGTGACGGCGATTCTTTTAAAGCCCTTTATGGAATCCACATCGAACAAGATCTGGAAGCAGCTGGGACTGAACCATGAGCAGCAATGGGCCGACGGCAAGTATTTTGGAAAAATCGAAGCCGGAACCCGGGTGAAAAAAGGGGAGGCTCTCTTCCCCCGTTTGGACGTGAAAAAGGAAGTGGAAATCCTGGAGGCGGAAAACAAAAAAGTTGCCCTGGCTCAGCAGGCCCAAAAACAGGAAGCGGCCCCAAAGAATGGGGAGAAAAATCAAGAGAAAAAAACCTCAAAGCCTGAAGAAAAGGAATCATCGGCGACGGAAACGCCCATGGCCACCATTGATGATTTTGCAAAACTGGAATTTAAAACCGCGAAAATCATTGAAGCCAAAGCCCATCCCAATGCGGATAAACTGCTGGTGCTTCAGCTGCAGGTGGGAGAGGAGACCCGTCAGGTGGTTTCCGGCATTGCCAAGGATTATCAGCCGGAAGATGTAATCGGAAAAGACGTGATCTTAGTGGCGAATCTGAAGCCCGTAAAACTTCGGGGAGAAAAATCGGAAGGGATGATCCTTGCGGCGTCCAACAAAGACAAGCTGGTGCTGGGCACCCTGGACGGAGAGATCCCTTCGGGGACCGAGGTAAGCTAAGGAAAGCTAAGAAAAGCTAAGGTAAACTAAAGAAAGCTAAGGTAAGCAAAGGGAAGTCCCTCAAGTGAAGGGTGAAAGATCAGTACTGAAATAAATAAGTTTGGTGTCAAAGGAGGATTAGGATGTTTGATTCCCATGCCCATATGGACGATAAGAAATTTGATAAGGATCGGGGAGACG
This sequence comes from Isachenkonia alkalipeptolytica, assembly GCF_009910325.1. Classification (NCBI taxonomy): domain Bacteria; kingdom Bacillati; phylum Bacillota; class Clostridia; order Eubacteriales; family Clostridiaceae; genus Isachenkonia; species Isachenkonia alkalipeptolytica. The sequence goes on along the minus strand of NZ_SUMG01000016.1, from coordinate 30,306 downwards.
TGTTAAAGGCCGCCAAGACTGCCGGGGTGAACTATATTGTAAACCCCGGTGCTGATATCACCTCTTCCGTGAGAGCCGTAAATTTAGCGAAGGAGTATGAGATGATTTATGCCGCCGTGGGGGTACATCCCCATAATGCCAAGGATTATGATGAAGAATCGGAAGAGACCCTTCGAAGCCTGGCCCAGGAGCGAAAAGTTGTGGCCATCGGAGAAATCGGTATGGACTTTCATTATAATTATTCCGACAAGGAAGCCCAGCGCCGGGCATTTAAATCCCAAATCCAGTTAAGTAAATCCCTAAAGCTGCCGATGATTATTCATGACAGGGAAGCCAACGGCGAGGTTTTTGATACCTTAACCGCCCATGAAGCCCAGGAATACGGCTGCATTATGCACTGCTACTCCGGAAGTCCGGAATTGGCCGAGGAGTACGTCAAAAGAGGGTATCATATTTCCCTTGGAGGGCCGATTACCTTTAAAAATGCGAAAAAGCCCTATGAGGTGGCCAAGGTGGTGCCCCTGGAGCAGCTGCTGATTGAAACCGATGCCCCTTATCTGGCGCCGGAACCCCGACGGGGACGAAGAAACGAGCCCCTTCTGGTGCGGTTTGTGGCGGCGAAAATTGCGGAGGCCAAGGGGATTTCCGTGGAGGAGGTCATCCGGGTCACCGAGGCCAATGCCAAAGCATTTTTCAAGATTCGCTAACAATCGGAAATCTATGTAAAAGGGGTGGAGAAATGGAGAAAAAAAACAAAACATGGGAAAAGATTTTTTCGACTAAGCTGGAAAAAGGCATGGTGTTAGCTGAGGACATCATCAATGAAGAGGGGATTCGATTACTGGTTCAGGGGACCGTGATTAAAGAATCCCATCGAATCAAAAGCATTTTAAAAATGAACCGCATTACCATGGTGAAGGTGGAGGCCGGGGAAGAGGCGAAGGAAGGGGAAGACGGAAAAGCCCCCTTGCAAGCCCCGGATCTGAAGCCCTTTGTTACGGAAAAAACCGAAGCCCAGCGGGAAGCGGAAAAAGAGCAAAAGTCCCAACGGGTATTTAACCAGCGGTTCCATGAAAAATGCGATCAGCTGCGACGGGATTTTGAAAAAATCGTATCGGGAGAGGCCGTAAAGTCCAGTGATTTATACCCGCGGATTCAGGACACCCTGGAAATCTTTCAAAAAGAGAACAATATCTTTCAATTGATGCAGAGTTTAAAGGAAGTCAAGGATCTGACCTATGCCCATGGGCAGAATGTGGCCCTGACCGCCTATTCCCTGGGGAAGTGGCTGGATCTGTCGAAGAACGAGTTAGAGGAGCTGATTCTAGCCTCCCTGCTGATCGATATCGGAAAAGCCCGGGTTCCCAAAGAGACCCTGTATAAAACCCAGCCCTTAAACGAGGATGAGAAAGTGGCGGTTCGCCGCCATGTGCTACATAGCTATGATATGATTAAAAATTATGACTGCATCGGAAAAGCGGTAAAAGAAGCGGTGCTGTACCATCATGAACGAATGGACGGCAGCGGTTATCCCATAGGACTGCAGGGAGAAGAAATCCCTCTTTACGCCAGGATTTTAGCCATTGCGGATCTGTATGCCGCCCTTACGGTGAAGCGGCCTTACCGGGAAGCAAAAACCCCCTTTGAAGCGATTGATATCATCCGTCAGGACTATATCGATAAACTGGACGGAGCCATTTGGTACACCTTTCTTCGGAAAATGGGGGACAACTTCATCGGACAGCGGGTAACCCTGAACACCGGAGGAGAAGGGAAAATTGTTTTCATGCCCTCCCAGGATATCACCCGGCCCATTGTGGAAATCGACGGAAAGCTCATTGATTTAAGCCGGGAGGAGACTTACCGGATTGAAAATTTCGCCTAGGAGTGGGCGCCTCCCTGATTAGAAAGCCCTATTGTATGGGCCTTCTTTTTTTTAGTATAATGCTAGCAAAGTCTTAAGAATCGCAATATCTTAAGGATCGCAATATCTTAAGGATCGTAAAGTTTATTAGGGGGAACCAAGTCTTAAGAATGGGAAAGGGGATGGATACATATGAAGGAAGTAACGGAGTATAAAGTAAAAAGAATCAATGCCGAGGAAGTATCCTTGGGCATGACCCTAGCGGAAAGCGTAACCAATGTTAAGGGAAACATTCTCATGCCTGCGGGCTATGTGGTGGAGGACAAAGACCGGGTCCGAAGCTTTTTGGAACAACATAAAATTAAAACTCTGGCGGTGAAAGTTCCGGTAATAAAAGAGGTTCCCCGGGAAGAAAAAGAAAAAAAGGGGACCGCAGCGCCGAAAAATGCGCCCCGGCGGGTAACCTACGAGCCCCGGTATGCCCAGGATTTGAGTCAGTATAAAACCCATGTCAGCCGGCAGAAAAAAGCATTGCAAAGAGACTTCGACCGGATTCTGAAAGGGGCGGAAATCGCTTCTCTCAACCTGGAAAAAAGCATTGAGCGGGTCATCAAAAATGCCCAAAAGCGACAAAGCAATCCCTTTCAACTGATCGAGTCCTCCAAGGAATTGGACGATATGGTATACAATCACTGTCATAACGTGGTGCTGATCAGCTATTATCTGGGGAAATGGCTGGATCTTTCAAAGAAGCGCTTAAATGAGCTGACCCTGACCGCCGCCCTGCACGACATCGGAAAGCTGAAGGTGGACCCGGAATTTTTAGAGGCGGAGGAAATGACCGAGGAAGAGGCCCTGGAGCTGAAAAAACATGCCATTTATTCCCACGCCATCGTCAAAGAGGACAGCTACGTGGATGAACAGATTAAGCGGGCGATTCTGCTGCATCATGAAAATGTGGACGGCAGCGGTTTTCCCTTCGGCCTGAAACGGGAGAAGATCCCCCTGTATTCCCGGATCATCGCCATTGCCGATACCTACAACGATCTTACCTCCAAACGCCCTTTTAATGCGAAAAAAAATCCCCTGGAGGCCTTAAAGCATCTGGAGACGGAACTGATTGACAAGCTGGACGTGGAGCTTCTATTGGTGTTTTTAAACAAACTCAGCAGTTGTTTTATCGGACAGAAGGTGGGGCTTAATACCGGGGAGGTGGGAGAGATTGTATTTGTACCGAAACAGTACTCCTGGCGCCCCATGGTAAAGCTGGAAAAAAACGATCAGGTCCTGGACCTGAGGGACCCGGATAATGAAGCCCTGCAGATCGAAATATTTTACTAAATCCGGAAATTTCTGCGATATTATGGTTCAAAAGTCATGATTTTCCCAGCGCAAACTGGGATGAAAGCACTTTAAAACAAAAAAAGATTCCCCCTGCCAAGGTTGCAAAACCTTGGTTTTTTGCGCTGGAATTTTCAAACTTTTCCCCAACGGTTGACAAACATTTTCAATTACTTTAAAATTGGTGGAGTTGGTTAACAATAAGTAAGAAAAGGATGAAAAAATAAAGGAGGATCACAATGGAGAAAACAAACTTCAAAGGAAAGCTTACGAAGAACAAAGCTTTACTGGGGTTAGTGGCCATTATTTTCTTAGCCGTTTTTTTTCTGGGCGCAAGCCATAAAACGGTCATCATTAATGCAGACAACCAGGTGATTGAGGTCCAGACGGTCTCAAGCGAACCGGAGAAAATATTGGAAGAACAGGAAATTGAAATAGGAGAATATGACCGGATCGAGGCTCCCTCTGAGGATAACATCCGAAGCGGTGAAGAAATCCGGGTTCATCGGGGAAGAGAAATCCGGGTGATTGACGGAGGACAGGAAGCCATCCGCTACACCACATGGAATACCCTGGAAGATATTTTAGAGGAATTGGAGATTGAGCTGAACTCCAAGGACCGGGTAAACTTCGATCTTGAAGAGACCATCGAGGAAGAGGACAAAATCGAAATCACCCGGGTAAGAGAGGGAAACCGGGAGGAGACCGTAGAGCTTTCCTATTCCACGGAAGTGAAGTACGTTGAGGACCTGGATCCTGGGGAAGAACGGGTAGTCCAGGAAGGACAAAGCGGCGAAATGATCGAAACTTATATTGATACCTATGAAAATGGGGAGAAAGTCAGTGAAAAACTGCAAGGTCATGAAGTGATCGAAACCCCGGAAAATGAAATTATTGAAAAAGGGGAAGTCAACCACTTTACCACTGCCGACGGCAGCCGGGTGGAGTATTCCCGAAAAATCACTATGGAGGCCACCGCCTACACCGCCGGCTATGAAAGCACCGGCAAGCGCCCGGGAGATCCCGGCTACGGTGTTACACGAAGCGGCACCCGGGTACGACCCGGTGTGGTGGCGGTCGACCCCAATGTTATTCCCCTGGGAACGAAGCTGTACGTGGAGTCCCTGGACGGCACTCGAAGCTATGGCTACTCCACCGCGGAGGACACCGGCGGCGCCATTAAAGGCAACCGAATTGATTTATACTTTGAAAACCTAAGCGCCGCTCAGCGCTACGGCCGTCGGGACGTACGAGTATACGTCATCGACTAAGTGCTGTATAAACGAATAAAATAAATCCTTAAAACCAACCCTAAAGCCCCGGTGATTTCCACCGGGGGCTTTTTTACAGCAGAAAGGATGACAGCGGGACGGAGTTTTTGTCATCTTTTGGGTGACAGGAGATGATGACAGCGGGACGGAGTTTTTGTCATCTTTTGGGTGACAGGAGATGATGACAGCGGGACGGAGTTTTTGTCATCTTCGGTGTGACAGGAGTATGTGAAAAGACGCTTTCCCCTACGCTTTAAGGCGGTTTTTTTGTGAGTCCCGGGACGCAGGACAGGCAAAATAGTTGAAAAATTAACAATAAACGCTATTTTGGAAATATTGGAACTTTGTTAAAAAAGTTTAAATATACTTGATTAATTGGAAATAACCCCATATAATAGTCATCGGTATATAGTTATTATACAAAGCATGAATAAAAATTTTAAGGAGGTTCACTTTCATGGCAAAAGAAAAGCAAAAACTGTCGGATCGGTTTTTGAATGTGGTGGAACGTGTCGGTAACAAATTACCCCATCCGGTAACGTTATTCTTCATGTTCGCAGGAATTGTACTAGTTCTTTCATTCTTACTTAGTTTATTAAACATAACTGCAATTCACCCAGGAACCGGAGACGAAATTGAGATTGTAAACCTGTTAGACAAAGAAGGGATTCGTCGAATCTTTACGGAAGCCGTAGACAACTTTACAGGATTTGCCCCCCTAGGTACAGTGCTAGTGGCAATGCTTGGAGTTGGAGTAGCTGAAAAATCAGGACTTATTGGAACCATGCTACGAAAGTTGGTAATTGGAGCGCCGGATAAATTAATCACCGCAGTGGTGGTATTTGCCGGAGTTATGTCTTCCATGGCTTCCGATGCCGGTTATATCGTATTGGTACCCCTTGGTGCGATTATCTTCGTAGCCAAAGGACGTCACCCCTTAGCAGGACTTGCAGCAGCCTTTGCCGGGGTATCCGGTGGTTTCAGTTCGAACTTACTGGTAACCATGCTGGATCCGCTATTAATCGGATTTACAGAATCAGCGGCCCATATGCTGGATGATACCTATCAGGTACTTCCCACAGCAAACTATTACTTCATGATCTTCTCGACATTCTTAATTACCATCACGGGTACGGTTGTGACGGAAAGAATTGTTGAACCGAGACTTGGGGAATACAAAGGGGAATACAAGGAAGAATTAACAGAAGTCAGCGCAACAGAAGGAAAAGGATTAAAAGCCGCAGCGGTAGGTTTATTCCTATTTGTTGCCGCAATCGCAGCGATGCTTATTCCGCAAGAAGGAATTCTGCGTGCCGATGGCGGATACATCATTGATGGATTCCCTCCATCACCTTTTGTAGGTTCCATGGTATTCTTAATTGCTTTGATGTTCTTTATCCCCGGACTTTTCTACGGAAAAGCGGCGGGAACCATCAAGTCGGATAAAGATGTAGCGCAGTTCATGGGCGAAGCGATGAGCTCCATGGGCGGATACATTGTTCTTGCCTTTGCCGCAGCCCAGTTCATCGAGTACTTTGACTGGTCTCAAATCGGCCTGGTTATGGCGATTAAAGGTGCAGACTTCCTGCAGGCCATCGGTCTGGAAGGAATCCCACTGATCCTTGGATTTGTACTGGTATCCGGATTTATTAACATCTTTATCGGTAGTGCCTCCGCGAAGTGGGCGATCATGGCACCGGTATTCGTACCGATGTTAATGCAAATGGGTTACTCTCCCGAGATTACCCAGCTGGCCTACCGAATCGGAGACTCTGTAACGAACATTATCTCTCCACTGATGTCTTACTTTGCAATTATCGTAGCCTTTGCGAAGAAGTACGATAAGGACGTTGGTTTGGGTACATTGATCTCTACCATGCTACCGTACTCCATTGCCTTTTTAGTGGTATGGATGATTGCTCTTACGGTATGGTTACTGATTGGACTGCCAATCGGACCGGCAGCACCGGTAGAATACGTATTTTAATAGAGGATGGAATTAGGAGCTGAGTTAACCCTCAGCTCTTTTTTTTGGTTTGGAAGGGGTTTTTGTATAAGGGAAAGATGACAAAAACTCCGTCCCGCTGTCATCCGCTGTCATCTTGTGAAAAGGAAAGCGTAAAAAGGGTATGAAATTCCAAGTGCAGGTATTATAATAGAGATAGAGAAAGAACGGCAAAGGGAAAGTGCCGAAACTAATAGATAAATGAGGTAGATTCGCATTATGAAACCGAAGAAAAAAGAGATCAAAGAAGTTATTGTGGTGGAGGGAAAGGATGACATTTCCCAGGTAAAACGGGCGGTGAAGGCGGAGATTATTGCCACCGGGGGATTTTCCCTGCCGGATCGGACCTTAGAGCAGATTAAAGGGGCGGCGCAGCGAAAGGGGATTATTATTCTGACGGATCCCGATTATCCCGGGGAGTGGATTCGCCGGGAGATTACCAAGGCTGTCACGGAGGCCAAGCATGCTTTCATTCCCAAGGAGGACGCCCTGAAGGAAGGAAATGTGGGCATTGAAAACGCCAGCCCCCAAAACATCCTGCTGGCCCTGGAGCGGGCCCGATGTGAGCTGCAAACGCCAAGAAACGAGTTTACCAAGGGAGACCTGATGAAAGAAGGGCTCTTAGGGGTTACCGGCGCTACGGAAAAGCGGGATCAGCTGGGGAAAATCCTCGGCATCGGTTACGGCAATGCCAAACAGTTTTTAAACCGTCTGAACCACTACGGGGTTACCCGGGAAGAGTGGCAGGACGCCTTGATTCAATTATACGAGAATTCGAAACGAGGTGAAGAGAAATGAGAATTGCAACGCCCACAAGAACCCGGACCATCCTCAGTGAATATGGACACCGAATGCGAAAATCCCTGGGACAGAACTTTTTAATCGACGGTAATATTATCGAAAACATTATTGAAGGGGCCGGCGTTACCGAAGTGGATACGGTGCTGGAAATCGGCCCGGGGATCGGTAGTATGACCGAGGTTCTTTCGGAAAAAGCGAAAAAAGTCATCGCTGTGGAAATTGATCAAAACCTGATTCCGATTCTGGAAAAGACCCTGGCCCATCGGGACAATATTGAGATCATCCACCAGGATATTTTAAAACTGGATTTAGAGGATTTGAAACAGAAAAAGGGGCTGGAGGAAGGCTTTAAAGTGGTGGCGAATCTCCCCTACTATGTCACCACTCCGATTATTATGGCCCTTCTGGAAGGAGACGCGCCGATTCGTTCCATTACGGTGATGATTCAAAAAGAGGTGGCGGACAGAATTTTATCCGCCAAGGACGTCAAGGCCTACGGGGCCTTAACCGTGGCCTGCAATCTCTACGCCGACGTCCGGGAAGTGTTAACGGTGCCCCCCAGTGTGTTTTTGCCCCGGCCAAAGGTGGCCTCTAAGGTGATTACCCTGACCCCGAAGGTCAACAATTTAACGGTGCAAGAGCGGAAACTTCTTTTTGCCATTGTGAAAGACGCCTTCGGAAAGCGCAGAAAAACCCTTTTGAACTCTCTTAGCTCCGGAAATCTGGGCTACTCCAAGGACCGGGTGCGGGAAGCCTTGGAAGCGGCGGAGATCGACCCGAAAAAACGGGCGGAAAATCTCGGCATAGAGGACTTTAAAAGAATTATGACCGCCTTTGCCGAAGCCGAAAAGCAATAACGCTTAAAGAAATATACCGGGGGATAAAAACCTTTCTGGCAATCGGTAAAGGATTTTGATATAATAGACGGGATAAATGATTTTATTAAAACATATGAATTTTTTAATACAGAACAGGAAAAGCAGTATCAACAGGTGTAGGAGCAGCAAAAGATATAAACCCAGTAGGAAAGATAAAGGAGGCAAAAAATGATTAACGAAAAACGATTGCTGGAAGAGTTTTTAGAATTAGTACAAATTGATTCCCACTCCTCAAAGGAAGGGAAAATTGCCAAAGTATTGGTTAAGAAACTGGAAGATCTCGGTCTTGAAGTAACCCAGGACGACGCCGGGGAAAAAGTCGGGGGAGAAACCGGAAACATCATTGCCCACTTAAAGGGGGATAAGCCCGGAGATCCGATTTTATTTTCCTGCCATATGGATACGGTAAAACCCGGCGAGGGCATCAAGCCGGAAATCCGTGACGGCGTGATTTACTCCGACGGCACCACCATCCTGGGATCCGACGATAAAGCGGGAATCGCATCGGTGCTTGAGGGGATCAAACAGATAAAAGAGCAGAAGAAATCGCACCGGGACATTCAAGTGGTCTTCTCCATCTGGGAAGAGGGAGGACTCTTTGGATCGAAGAATCTGGACTTTAGTAAAGTCAACGCCGAGTATGGCTTTGTACTCGACAGTGCAGGATCCTCCGGGGAAATTGTAACCCAGGGACCCACTCAGGACAGCCTGAAGGTAACAATCCATGGTCGACCGGCCCACGCAGGCTTAGCACCGGAAGAGGGGATTTCCGCCATTATGGTCGCGGCGAAAGCCATCGAAAATATGAAGCTTCTTCGGGTAGATGAAGATACCACAGCGAACATCGGAGTGGTGACCGGAGGCGAGGCCACCAACGTGGTAATGCCCAAGCTTGAAATTAAAGCGGAGGCCAGAAGTTCTCGAGAGGATAAAGTGGAGGCCCAAACCAACCACATGATCGAGGTCTTTGAAAAAACCGCCGAGGAAATGGGAGCTACCGTGGACATTGAACACGAGCGGGTATACCCTCCCTTTAACATTCCGGAAGATCATGAAATCGTACAGAAAACCAAGGAAGCCTTTAAAAACATCGGCATTGAGGGAAAAACCGCGTCCACCGGCGGCGGCTCCGATACCAATATATTCAACGGAAACGGGGTAACTTCCCTGAATCTGGGTGTGGGTATGAAAAAGCCTCACACCTTGGAAGAACACATTTCCATCGAAGATCTGAACAACACGGCGAAGGTGACCTTCCAGTTGATGACGATCTTTTAGATCCGATTTTCCATGGGATTTTCAATCCAAGGTGAGATTCTTGGTGAGATCCGGGGCACCGGAAGTTGCCGGTGATAGATAATGAATTAAAGCACAAGGGAGCGGAGCAATGAACCAAATACCTCCGTCCCCTTTGTGCTATATTTTTCTCAAAAAGGTTCACACTATTCAGACAGGAGGCAAATTATGGCGAAAGAACAATCACAGAAAATCTTGGAGAATTTAAAGCAAGTGATCATTGGAAAGGAAGAGGTGTTGGAAAAGGTGCTGATTGCCCTGTTGGCCAAAGGGCATCTGCTGATTGAGGATGTTCCCGGGGTGGGGAAAACCACCTTGGTAAAGGCCTTATCGAAGACCATGGATCTATCCTATAAACGGGTGCAGTTTACCCCGGATTTGATGCCTTCCGACATTATTGGAGTCAATATTTATGAACCGAAAACCGGTACCTTTGCCTTTAAGAAGGGACCGATTTTTCACCAGGTGTTCCTCGCCGATGAGATTAACCGAACCTCTCCGAAGACTCAGTCCAGCCTCTTACAGGCCATGGAAGAGGGGGAAGTGTCCACCGAGGACAAACATTACGTGCTGGATAAACCTTTTATGGTGTTGGCTACCCAGAACCCCCTGGAATACCAGGGAACCTTTCCCCTGCCGGAAGCCCAGCTGGACCGTTTTTTAATGCGGTTGTCCCTGGGATATCCGGAAAAGAATTACGAGCGGGAAATCCTAAGAAATCATAAAACCCATCGAAACCTGGATCACATCCAAGCGGTGGTAAACCAGGAAGAAATATTAAAAATGCAAAAAGAAGTGGAAGACCTCCACGCCCATGACGATATTCTGGATTACATCGTTGGGATCATCGGGGTGACAAGAAGCTATGAGGATCTCCAATTAGGCGCCAGCCCCCGGGCGGGCATCGACCTGTTAAAAACCGCCCGGGCAAAGGCCTATGTCTCCGGCAGGAATTACGTGATTCCCGACGACGTGAAAGCCATGGTGGAGTCGGTACTGGCCCACCGGCTGATGCTGTCCCCCGAAGCGAAGATTGAAGGCCGACGGATTGAAGACGTGCTGGAAGGGGTATTAAAGCGGGTATCGGTACCGGTGATTGCCCATGATCAATAATAAAAAAGTGCTGATGCTGGTAGGACTCCTGCTGCTTTTCGCCGTGGTTTTTGTAGGGGGCGTGATGCCCTACTTCATCTTTTATGTTTTTCTCCTAACGCTGCTGTTTCCTGTATTTCACAACCTGGTGGTGCTGGGAGGCCTAAAGGGCACCGTGCAGATGCCCAAGGACTCCTTGTATATCGGAGACCAAATCAACCTCGGTTATCGATTGGAAAATCGCAGCATCTTCTATGTTCCCTTTCTTGAGGTGCAAAGTGCCATATCCAAGCGGCTGACGGGGAAGATCGATCCCCCGGAGATCACCAGTATGGAGTCGAAATCCGACTTTGTCCGGGGACAGTCCATCACCCTGAAACGTCGGGGATATTATGAGTTGGGAGATATTGAAATCGTCCTTCGGGACGTGTTCCGGCTGTTTTCCTTTAAAAAACGGATCGCCACCGAGGGGGCCCTATTGGTTTATCCCGAAGTGATCAACCTTTCCTCCTTTGAAATCACCGCCAGCCAGCAGCTGGGAGAGCTTCGGGTGTTTGACCCCGCTTTTGAGGACAAGAGCCGAATCGCTTCCCTTCGGGGCTACCAGGAAGGGGACTCCATGAAGCGGGTCCATTGGAGCATGACGGCGAAAAAAGGGGATATCATCGTCAAAAACTATGAAAATCGTGGGGATACCCATGTGGCCCTGATCGTGGATAACGAAATCCACCATTATTTACGGGACGAAGATCGCCGCCTGGAGGATAAGGTGGTGGACGCCGCTCTTTGTATGACCAATTACTGTCTAACCCATAATATAAAAATGACCTTGGATACCCAGCGGGGAGAGTTCCCCCTGCATATTACGGGACACCAGAAATCGGATTTAAAACCGTTTTTGGAGGCCTTCGCCTTATTTCAAGGGAACGGAAAGCAGGATTTTAAAGCTTTTATGATTCCGAGACTCAATACGATTCCTAAGGGGTCCACGGTAATTGTAGTCACCCCGAATCTGAATAAGGAGATGGGAGCCCAGGGGATTCAGCTGAAGATGAACAATCTCAACCCCTTGTTTATTGTTATCACCGATAAGAAGAATAAAAACGGTTTTGTCGATCCCCAGGTGGAAAAGAAACTGAAACAGGAAAACATTTCCCTGTACCACATCGACTATAAAACCAATATCAAGGAGATGTTGGAGGCCCAAAATGTATAGAAATCTAAGCACAAGCCAAAAATTGATCACTTACATCGCCTATATCGCCATGGTCTTCAGTTTGTTATACGTCTACGGTGTGGTCATCGGGGTAGAACTGAACTTTTTCCTGCAGTTCTTCATTGTCCTGCTGGGAAGTTTGGCCGTGGTGTTTTTTATGAAAAAGCCTTTGGTCTTTTATATTTTGTTGGTTTTTTCCATGATCTCCCTACTGGTGGTCCATCGCTACGTAACACCGATTTTGGAAGCCGTTATTCAGCGGATGGCGGCTCTTTTTTCGAATATTTTCAACCATCTTCAGGGGGAGGAGTTTATCTTTCCGGAAAATGTGTTATGGTTTTGGGGAATTTTACTGGGGATTATTGCTCTTTTTACCGCCTTTATCATCTTTAAAGAGAAACGGATTTACTGGCTGCTTCCCGTATACTTGGGATCTTATATCTACTATTGGTACATTTACATCGACCAGGCCTATGGGATGACTGTGGTCTTTATCGTGGCTTTTTTGGTCCTTTTCGGCATGAATAAGTACTTTGAGGAGCAGTGCCACTGGGAAGGGACGGAGCGAAACCGCATCGACAGCCTGTACGGACCATGGATTCAGACCGTTGGAATTTACAGCGCCTTGATTATCCTGCTGGCCATGATCCTTCCGAAATCCGGCAATGCCCTGGAGTGGCACTGGCTGGAAGATCGGGTGTATGACGTGTTTCCCTTCGTGGAGGATATGCGCTCCGACAGTCAGTATATCCGGGGCGCCCGGGAAGCGGATTCCTTTGAGTTCACCTCTACAGGTTTTCAACGGGAGAGCAACCGTTTAGGGGGCCCTGTGAGTCTCAGCAGTCGTGTGGTTATGCAGGTGGAGGCCTCGGAGCCCAATTATCTTCGGGGAAATGTCCGCCATACCTACCAGGATAATCGCTGGGAGACCATCACCGAACCCTCGGAGACCTATGATTTAGCCGAGGATTTCAGCGGCCTTACGGAGGAAGAGGAAGATGAGTATTATCGACAGGCCTTTATTACCATCACCCATGATGAGTTTGCCTCCCAAAGTCTTTTTACGCCCTTTAAGCCCGCGGAAGTCCGCTCCAGCCGGGGAGAAGAAGTCATTGTCAATCGGGACGGGGCCCTGATATTCCCCGACGGCGTCTATCAGCGGGAAAGTTACACCATAAAAGTCCAAAAACCCCGGGTGTACGGAGAGCTGTTGGAGACGGATATCGATCTTCAAATAGAGGATCTCGAATACCTAGACAGTTACTTGCAGCTTCCCGAGGAGGAGATTACCGACCGGACCCGGGAGCTGACAGAAAGCATTGTGGAAGAGGCGGAAGCGGAAAATGATTATGAAAAAGCCCGAGCCATAGAGGGCCATCTCCGGGAGGATTATGAATACAACACCCAGGTGGAGCCCCTGCCCCTGAATGAAGAGTTTGTAGATCATTTCCTTTTTGAAACCCAAGAAGGATACTGCACCTATTACGCCACCACCATGGCGGTAATGCTTCGTCTGGAAGGGATTCCCGTTCGTTATATTGAAGGCTATGTTGCCCGGGAGGAGGTAGAAGATGAGCCCGGGGTCTATGAAGTGCGCCAGCGTCATGCTCATACCTGGGTGGAGGCTTTTATTGAGCCCGTGGGCTGGGTCAATTTTGAACCCACGCCGGCCTTCCCTCAACCCTACCGACAGGACGCCCTGCTGGGTATGGAGGAGGAAGAGGACCTGGATATTGACTTTGAACAAGAGGAAGCGGATGACTTTGGTGACCTGGGCATCGATGCCGACGTCGAGGTGGGTCCTGGAGACGGGGATGAGGCCCTGGACGAGCCCGAGACCACCATTCCCCCAAGGGTAACCCGGGGCGTCATCATCGCCCTGCTCCTGTTATTCATCGGCTTTATGCCCGGACGCTTTTTATACGGAGTGCTGGAGTACCGACGCCGGGAACGCCAGGTCGAAAGCTGGTCATCGAAAAAGAAAATTCTTTGTCTCTATGCTTATGTTCTGGAGCTGATCGAAAAACTGGGGCAGCAACCGAGAGAAGGGGAGACCCACTATGAATTTGCGGACCGGATTGCCTATAAGCTCTACGAAGAGCGAAAAATCGGCATAAAGGATCTGACCCATATCTTTGTCCAGAGCAAGTACGGCGACCTTCCCGTAAGCGATGAGGAAGTCCAACTGTTCAAAGACTATCGTCATCGTCTGGAGGGCCGCCTCAAAAACGACTGGGGCAAAAGACGGTATCTATACAGAAAATACATCAAAAGGGACTTCACGGTAAAAAATGACAAAAGATGACAGCGGGACGGACTTTTTGTCATCTTTTTGATACCGTCGAGTTAAACGAAGAGTTAAACGAAAAAAATGTACCAGGGGGTCGGACCCCTTGGTACATTTTTACGTTAATCCATTGTCAAATCCGAAAATCTCTTCTTGTTTCCTGCGGATTCTGTTAAAGCGAAGAATAATTGCTAGCAATCCCTGTAAAAAGACGGGTTTGGCGGAGATGACAAAAACTCCGTCCCGCTGTCATTTGCGGTTGTTCAGGTCGAGAAGCATTTCTCCGATGCGGTATACGTCCCCGGCGCCCATGGTGAGGACGATGTCCTCGGCCTGGATCCGGGGGTAGAGAAAGTCCCGGATTTCTTCGAAGCTTTTGAGATAGTAGGTATCGGGATGATTCTCCATTAAAGCCAGCAGGCTTTCGCTGCTGACGACGCCGTCGTCTTTTTCCCGGGCGGCGTAGATGTCAGCGAGGATTACGTGATCCGCTAAGGCGAAGGCCTTGGAAAAATCATCGAGAAGGGCCTTAGTGCGGCTGAAGGTATGGGGCTGAAACACACACCAAACCTTGCGGTGTTTATAGTTTCGAACCGCCTCCAGGGTGGCCTCGATTTCCGCCGGGTGGTGGGCATAATCATCCACGATGGTGGCTCCTTTTACTTTTCCCAGCACATCAAAACGGCGGTGAATCCCTTTGAAACGAGTGATGTTCTTTTGGATATCCTCCAGGGGAATGCCAAGGACAAAGGCCGTGGCAATGGCGGCCAAGGCGTTGTATACATTATGCATACCGGGGATTTGCAGAGTGATCGGGCCGAGATTCTTTCCTTGATAGTAAAGATCAAAGGAGGGGTGGGCCAAATCGTTATAGACCACGTTTTCCGCTGTGAAGTCCGAGTCCTCCCGAAGGCCGTAGGTAACCTTTTGGCAGTGGATATCCGGGAGAATCCCTCGAATGTGTTCATTGTCGTTAAAGGCGATTAAATGCCCCTCCGGTGGAACCAGCTCCGCAAAACCCTTGAAGGCCCGGATGATATGATCCATGTCCTGGAAATAATCCAGATGATCCTTGTCGATATTCAAAAGCACACCGATTTTCGGTTGGAACTGCAGAAAACTTTCATAGTACTCACAGGCCTCCGTAACAAAATAGTCGCTGTTGCCGATTTTGATATTGCCCCCGATTTCCGCCAAATTCCCGCCCACCATAATGGTGGGATCCAAATCCGAATACTCCAAGAGCAGGGAGATAAACGAGGTGGTGGTGGTTTTTCCGTGGGATCCAGCAATGGCAATGGCATAGGGATAGCTTTTCATAATCTTTCCCAGCATTTTCGCCCGGTCGATTTCAGGGATGTTAGACTTTTGTCCCAGCACTCTTTCCGGGTTATCTCCTTTGATGGCGGCGGAGTAGACGATCAGGTCCGCATCCTCCACCAGGGTGCCATGATGGCCGAAGTCGATTCGGGCCCCTTTGGCTTTTAATCTTTCCGTGATCGGTGTGGCGGCCACATCCGAGCCCGAGACCTGAAACCCTTCTTTTAGCAGGATCTCTGCGATGCCGCTCATGCTGATGCCTCCGATCCCGATTAAATGTATATGATTAACGTTATGGTCCAATTCAAATTTCATAATTTCGCTCCTTTAGTTTTCTTACTTCGTGTACCGGTAGTTTTCTTACTTCGTGTACCGGCCCTTTCCTGCACCGGTCTTACTGTATGATACCATAAAATCGGAAAATGAAAAACCTAAAAATATCCAAGGAAGCGGTTGCTTTTTTATAAAGAAACGAATAAAATGGAATTCAACGTAGAAAACATTCGGATTTAAGGAGGCAGGAATGAAATTTAAGCGAAGTGAACGAGTGAGCCGCATTATGAAGGAATTGTTGGAACACCCTAATGAAATTCTTACCTTAAGCCATTTTTCCCAGCGGTTAAACGCAGCAAAATCCAGTATCAGCGAGGATATGGTGATCATCAAGAATGCCTTGGAAAAAGCCCGGGAGGGAAGAATCAAAACCGTGGCCGGGGCCGCCGGCGGGGTGAAATATATCCCTGAAGCCTCCAAGGAGTATACCCGAAGAATTTTAGAGGAAATTGCGGAAAAATTAAAGGAGCCCGACCGGATCATTTCCGGGGGATTTTTGTACATGCCGGATATTATGTATTCCACCAGGCTGGTGGAGGGGGTGGCGAATATTTTTGCCACGAAATTTGAAAAGATGGAGCCCGACTATGTGGTTACCGTGGAAACCAAGGGCATCCCCCTGGCCTTTATGACCGCAAGGGCCCTCAACAAACCCCTGGTCATTATTCGAAGGGAGAGCAAAGTCACCGACGGATCCACCGTAAGCATCAACTACATTTCCGGATCTACGGGAAAGATTGAGCGTATGAGCCTTTCCAGGCGAGCCATGAAGCCGAAGGCCAAGGTCGTGATCATCGATGACTTTATGAAGGGCGGCGGCACCGCCAAGGGCATGAAGGATATGATGAAGGAGTTTGAGGCGGAAGTGTTGAGCATCGGCGTCCTGGTGGAGACCACTACCCCCGTGGAGAAAAGGGTAAAGGATTATATCCCCCTGTTGATTTTAGAAGAGGTGATCGAGGAGAGGGGAGAGGTGAAAATCTATCCCAATCCCCGGGTCTTTGAAGAAGAGGGGCAGCCGGAAGATCAACTACCGGAGGAATTGGAGGCACAGGAATAGGGGTAGTATTAAGACTAGGAATAGGACTAGGGAATAGGGCTAGGAATAGGGCTAGGAATAGGGCTAGGAATAGGACTAGGAAATAGCACTAGGAATAGACAAAGCAATTGGGATAGTACCAGAGACAGTATCAGGGACAGTATCAGAGACAGTATCAGAGACAATATCAGGGACAGTAGCAGGGATAGTATCAGGGACAGTAATAATGAACAGCAGTAAGGACAGTAAAAGAAGTGGACGGAATCAAAAAAACCACGATAAATAATCCCCGGGAAAACTGCGGCGAAATAACCGCAATTTCCGGGGATTTTCAGTAAGGTCAACCAAGCCGGAGGAAAAGGGAGGTTAGGGGCTTGGTCTCGGAATCATAATGTTTAGGAACATCTTCCTTAGGGGTGGTTTATCGAGTCCAACTTTCGAGTTCAACCTTCGAGTTTAATTTTAGAGTCCAACTTCCGGGCCCACGTCTTTAGGGTAAACTTACTTCAAAATACGATACTGACCGATAAGGGGCAGGTCTTTGGCCTTCCCGTTGATCGCATTTAAAATACCCATTACCCCCAGAATGATCACAAACAGGGAGAAAAAAGGAATTATAATCCATCCGAGGATCGGAATGATGGTTAGGATCGTATTGCCGCCAAAACCCAGAATGAACAGTAAAAGTCCTTGATTTGCATGGAATCGGGCATAGGATGAATCTTGCGCAGCCAGTAAGGGCAAAAAGAAAATTAAATAGGCTAAAGCGGCGATCGCTTTGTTCTTTTCGATGTCCTCTTGAGTGTAGGTGGTACTTTCCTCCTGCTGTTTGTTGCCGGTATTGATTTCCCGTACATTGGAATCCTGCGCTGAGGATGCATGATCTTGTTCTTCGTGGACGGATTGCTCTTTAGGATCTGCCACAGGTTACACCTCCTTTGAAAAACGCTTCGAATCTCCGATACCTGAGAAAGACAGGTTTACCGGAGAACTGTCAGAATGATAAAAATTATTAGTTATTAATTATTATTACCCCGAATTCAGAAAAAGAAACAGGAGAAAAAAAGAAAAAACGAAATAATTCAGAAAACTTCGCAAAGGAAGAAGGAATTTCCTGATTTATGTAGAATACTTAGGTATATGGTAAATTTTTGTCTTAATCCATATTCATCTCAAAAATATTTTTGCATAAGGAAGGTGGTAAAAGGATGAAAGTAACAGATGTACGGATTCGGAAAATTACCTCAGAGGGGAAGATGAAGGCTGTGGTTTCGGTGACCTTTGATGATCAGTTCGTAGTACATGACATCAAAATTATCGAAGGACAGAACGGTCCCTTCATCGCAATGCCCAGTCGGAAAATGGGAGAAGGGGACTTTCGGGATATTGCACACCCAATCAATTCGGACACCCGGGGAATGATTCAGGAAGCCATTTTCGAACGGTATGAAGAATTGGAAGCCCAGGAAGCCGCGGAAGCCGAAGCCAAGGCCGAGGCCATGGGATCCGAGGAAGAATCCACGGAGGAAATACCGGAATAAGAAAGCCTTAGGGCTTTCTTTTTTCTTTTTTGCTTTTTTTCTGCAAAACCCTTCATTAATTTGATAAAATGTAATAGACTAGTACGGGATGAGGAAAAACTGAATAACCGAAAAACCCTAAGAAAAAACGCAAGAAAAATCTTAAAAATACAATCGATAAAAGAAAGTAGAAAACAGGATATTGATGCAGGTGGTAAGGGAATAAAAAATAAAACAATAAAACAATAAAACAAGCGTCAAAGGAAAAAAGCAAGCGGCTGAGAAAAAGAACAGCTTAGGAAAGAACAGCTCAGGAAAAGAGCAAGAATAAATTAAAATGAAAATTACGAGGTGAAAGAAATGGCGATACAAGCAATTATCTTAGCAGCAGGACAGGGAACCAGAATGAAATCCAAAATCCCGAAGGTTCTTCATAAGGTTTCAGGAAAGTCCATGCTTCAGCATGTCTTAGACAACGGACGAAAATCTTTAGTGGATCAAAGTACGGTGGTGATCGGCAGAGGAGCGGATATGGTCCGGGAAAGCCTCCCCCAAAACGTGGGCACCGTGGTGCAAAAAGAGCAGCTGGGTACCGGTCATGCGGTGATGGTGGCCGTGGATGAAATCCAGGAGGAGGGCATTACCCTAGTACTCTACGGAGACGCCCCCCTGATTCGAGGGGAAACCTTGGATAAACTGATGGCCTATCACAGCCGGGAAGGCCATCAGGCCACGGTCCTTACCGCGGAGCTGGAAGAACCCTTTGGCTACGGCAGGATTGTCCGGGACGAAGAAGGCCTCTTAGAGGGCATCGTGGAAGAGCGGGATGCAAGGGATGAAGAGCGCCAAATCAAAGAGATCAACTCCGGCATCTACTGCTTCGACTCTAAGGAACTGAAAAACACCCTGCCGAAACTGAATAACGACAACGCTCAGGGAGAGTATTACTTAACCGATATCCTGGGGATTCTGAGAAAAGAAGGCAAAAAAGTCGGAGCCTATATCACCGACGACTACGAGGATATCATGGCGGTCAATTCCCGGGTACAGCTGGCGGAAGTGCAAAAGATCATGAACCGGCGGATCGTCGAAAAACATATGGAAAACGGGGTCACCGTAATCAATCCGGAAAATACTTATATTGAAGAGGAAGTCCTCATCGGTCAGGACACCGTCATTGAGCCCGGCGTGATGCTAAAGGGAAAAACCGTCATCGGGGAGGAAGTGACCTTAAAGGCCAATACCGTCATCGAGAACAGCCAAGTGGATGATAAGGTGACCGTGGAAAATTCCACGATCAAAGACTCCATTGTGGGAGCGGGATCCATCATCGGGCCCTACGCCTATCTCCGACCCAAGAGTACCCTGGGAAAACGGGTGAAGATCGGGGATTTTGTGGAAGTGAAAAACTCCGTCATCGGAGACGATTCGAAAGCCTCCCACCTGGCCTATATCGGCGACGCCGACATCGGAAAACACGTCAACATCGGCTGCGGCGTAATCTTTGTGAACTACGACGGTCAAAGTAAACACCGAAGCACCGTCAAGGATCATGCCTTTGTGGGCAGCAACTCCAATCTGGTAGCTCCGGTTACCGTGGAGGAATACGGCTACATTGCCTGCGGATCCAATATTACCAAGGAAGTACCCAAGGGCGCTCTTGCCATAGAACGGGGAGAGCAGCATAATATAGATGGTTGGGTTAAGAAAAAATTTAAAAACCTTAAGGAGGAATTGTAATAATGAACACCGCCGGTACTGAAATTAAAGTTTTTACAGGGAACTCCAATCCGGAATTAGCAGAAAAAATTGCGGAATTTGCAGGGGTAACCCTAGGAAACGCCTACGTTTCCACCTTCAGTGATGGAGAGATCTACGTAAATATTAAAGAGACCGTCCGCGGGGTAGACGTGTTTGTGGTACAGTCCACCAATCCCCCGGTAAACGATAACATCATGGAGCTCTTGATTATGATTGATGCCCTTCGACGGGCCTCCGCCGGAAGAATTACCGCCGTCCTTCCTTACTACGGCTATGCCCGCCAGGACCGGAAAGCCAAGGCCCGGGATCCGATCACCGCTAAGCTTGTGGCCAACCTGTTGACCGAAGCCGGCGCCGACCGGGTGCTCAGCATGGACCTTCACGCCTCTCAGATTCAGGGGTATTTTGACATTCCCGTGGATCACCTGTTAGGGGTGCCGATTTTAGCGGAGTACTTTAAAAAGCAGAACATGGAAGACCTGGTCATCGTATCCCCGGATATGGGAAGCGTAACCCGGGCGAGAAACTTCGCCAACCTGATGGACGCTCCTATTGCCATCATCGATAAACGACGACCCAAGGTCAACGTATCGGAAGTGATGAACATCATCGGAGAGATCGAAGGGAAAAACGTAATCATCGTCGACGACTTGATTGACACCGCGGGAACCATTACCCAGGCCGCCAACGCCTTAAAGGAGTTCGGAGCGAAATCCGTACAGGCTTGTTGTACCCACCCGATTCTTTCCGGACCGGCCATTGAGCGGATCAACAGTTCCTCCATTGAAAAATTGGTGGTCACCGACACCGTGCCTCTTGGAAAAGAGAAGCAGTCGGCGAAGATCAGCTCCGTATCCGTATCCAAAATCTTCGGCAAAGCCATTCGAAGAATTCACGACAATAAGTCCGTATCCAAGCTGTTTGACTAAAGGCAGGCACCGGAAGGAAAAGCCGGGGCGGAAAGCCGCGATCATAAGACCGCGGAAAGCTACAACCGGAAGACAAAATCAATAAGATGGATGGGCAGATGGGATAATCTGCCCTTACATCTGTTTTTTGCAAAGAGGTCTTTTGCAAAGATGTCTTTTGCAAAAAACAAAAAGTGTACCACCGGGTCCGACCCCCTGGTACAAAAAAAGTGTACCACCGGGTCCGACCCCCTGGTACAAAAAAGCGAGGGATCGTCGATGGAAAAAATCATGGAATTATTTCGTAAAATTGAAAAAGAAAAAGAGAAGCCGGAAGCCCCGGCCCAGGGCAGCGAGACCTATGTGATTGTGGGCCTGGGAAACCCGGGAAAAAAATACGCCACCACCCGGCATAACGTGGGATTCTTGGCCTTGGACACCTTAGCCATGGAAAGCGATATTAAGATCACAAAAATCAAGTACAAGGCCTTAATCGGAGAGGGGCGCATCGGCGGGAAGAAAGTGGTGCTGGTAAAGCCCCAGACCTATATGAATAAAAGCGGAGAATCCGTTCAGGAGCTTTTGAACTTTTATAAAATTCCCCTGGACAACCTGGTGGTCATCTATGATGACATCGACCTGGATCCGGGAAGACTGCGCATCAGAAAAAAAGGCAGTGGCGGCAGTCACAACGGCATGCGCAGCATCATCCGCCTGCTGGGAGATGACGGATTTCCAAGGATAAGAATCGGCGTCGGTCGGCCGGAACGCCAGGACCTGGCCTCCTTTGTTCTGTCCCCCTTTGCCGAAGAGGAAAAGCGGGATGTGGCGGAGACCATTGAAAAAGCCTCCATGGCGGCGAAAACCATTGTGTCGGAAGGCCTGGATATTGCCATGAATACGTATAACGGTTAGGTCGTGAAAAAAATGGATAAAAAGAATCCGAAGGATCAGAGCAATAAAAAGGATCAAGACAATAAAATAAAAGAGAAGAATAAATTGGAGAAGAATAGCCCCGAAGATTCGGCAAAAATCAAAGAGGAGCTGCTTTTAGCCCCGCTGCTGAAATCCGGGAAGTTTCAAGAGCTTACGGAGCATATCGAACAGGGGCGAACCCCGGTGCTTCTCCAGGGACTTACCGACGGACAGAAGGCCCATATGGCCTATGGCCTCGGGGAGGCCCAAAAACCGAAGCAGACCATGATCATCACCTACACGGAAAAAGAAGCGGAAAATATCTACGAGGATTTAAAGTTTTACCGGGGAGAACGCGCCGCCCTGTTTGAGAACCGGGAGATCATGTTCTACGAAATGGAGGCCTCGGATAAAAAGCGGGAAAACCGGCGAATTGAGGTATTGGAAAAACTGCTTCGAAGAGAAGTGGATACTTTGGTGCTCTCGGTGGAATCCCTGTTGTTGAAACTCCCGCCGAAATCCCGGTTTGAAAGCTTAATCCTTCCCTTTGAAGTGGGAGGGACCGTGGACTTAGAAACCGTGCTTCAGACCTTCATTCAGCAGGGCTATGAGCGTACGGAGCGGGTGGAATACCCCGGAGAGTTCAGCCTGCGAGGAGGGATCATCGATATCTATCCCCTGTCCGAGGAGGATCCCTACCGAATTGAGCTCTTTGACGACGAAGTGGACTCCATCCGGTCCTTCGACCGGGGGACCCAAAAGTCCGTGGACAAGGTGGAAAAGATCACCATTTACCCGGCGGATACCCTGCTAGTGGAGCGGGAGAACCTGTCGGCGGTGGGGGAGAGATTGAAAAAGGATCTTCAGAGGATGAAAAAACCCTTAGGAGAAGACGCCTTTGAAAACCTGGAAGAAAAAACCCTGCATCTGGTGGATCGACTGGAAAATCAACAGGACGTCTCCGGACTTCGGGAGTACCTTCCCTACATCTACGACCATCCCTGCTGCCTGCTGGATTATCTCGACCAGGACGCCCTGGTGATCTTAGATGAGCCCAACCGTCTTCGGGACCGGAGCACCGGCCGGACTACGGAATTCGCGGAAAGTTTTCAAAATCTTCTCGAAAAAGGCGAAGTTCTTCCGAAGCAGGGGGAGCTGTTATTTCAGTACCCGGAAATCTTAGAGCGCCTGCAAAGCTTCTCTTTGGTAAACTACAGCTTGCTGCCCAAGGTCCACCGGGATTTTAACCCGAAAAGCATTGTGAACTTCATCACCCGCCAAGCCCCCTCCTTCGCCGGCCAAATGGAGCGCCTGGTAAAAGAGATCATCCGTCTTAGGCAAAAAGGGTATAAAACCCTGCTGCTACCGGGAAGCAAGGACCGGGCCCTAAGGCTCCTGGATCTCCTCCGGGAGCGGGGGGTCTTCGGGGAATTTGCCGTATCCCCCCGGGGAGACATCCAAACCGGGGAAGTGATCATCCTGGAAGGCAGTGTCAGCCGGGGATTTGAATACCTGGATCACAAATACATGATTCTTACGGACCTGGAGATCTACGGGGTCCATAAACAGAAGAAGAAGACGAAAAAGCGCCGGGACAGCGACACGGAAACCCTAAAAAGCTATGTGGACCTGAACGTGGGGGACTACGTGGTCCATGAAAACCACGGGGTAGGAAAATACCTGGGCATTGAGGAGCTGGACGTGGCCGGGGTGAAAAAGGATTATTTGAAAATCAAATACATCGGCACCGATCATTTATACGTTCCCACGGATCAGATGCACCTGATTCAAAAGTACGTCGGGGACGATGATAAGCCGCCGAAGCTCAGCAAACTCGGCGGGGCCGAATGGACGAAGCAGAAAAAGAAAGTACAGCGGGCCGTAGAGGATATTGCCGAGGACTTAATTGAGCTCTACGCCAAACGGGAGGAGGCCAAGGGTTACAGTTTCTCCAAGGACTCCCAGTGGCAGCAGCAGTTCGAGGACCTTTTTCCCTATGAGGAGACCCCGGACCAGTTAAAGTCCATCGAAGAGGTAAAACGGGACATGGAACGGGAACGGCCCATGGACCGCCTGCTCTGCGGCGATGTGGGCTACGGGAAAACCGAAGTGGCGATCCGGGCCGCCTTTAAAACGGTGCTGGACGGAAAACAGGTGGCCTTTCTGGTGCCCACCACGATCCTGGCCCAACAGCATTTTAATAACTTCAAGGAACGTTTCGAAACCTTCCCCGTGAAAGTGGAGATGCTCAGCCGATTCAAAAGTGCCAAGGAGCAAAAGAAAATCCTGGAGGATCTTCGGGCGGGGACCGTGGACCTGGTGGTGGGCACTCACCGGATTTTATCCAAGGATTTACGATTTAAGGATTTGGGCCTCCTCGTAGTGGACGAGGAGCAGCGCTTCGGGGTCAAACACAAGGAGAAGCTGAAAAGCCTGAAGGAAAACGTGGACGTGCTGACCCTGACCGCTACGCCGATCCCCCGGACCTTGCATATGTCCATGATCGGCATCCGGGACATCAGTGTGATTGAAGACCCGCCGGAGGAGCGCTCCCCGGTGGAGACCTACGTCACCCCGGAGAACGAATCCCTAACCGCCGATGCGGTGTCGAGGGAGTTAGAGCGGGAGGGCCAGGTCTATGTGGTTTACAACCGGGTGGATACCATTCACTCCGAGGCGAGAAAAGTCCAGGAGCTGATCCCCGAGGCCCGGGTGGAAGTGGCCCACGGTCAGATGGCCGAGGGAAAGCTGGAAAAACTGATGATGGCCTATTACCACGGAGAGATCGACGTCCTGGTATGCACCACCATTATCGAAACCGGCCTGGATATTCAAAACGTCAACACCATTATCATCAAAAACGCCGACCGCCTGGGGCTCTCCCAGCTCTATCAGCTACGGGGCCGGGTGGGCCGGACCAACAAACAGGGCTATGCCTATTTGATGTATGAGCGGAATAAAATCCTCTCGGAGGTGGCGGACAAACGGCTGAAGGCGGTTAAGGAGTTTACGGAGTTCGGCTCCGGCTTTAAAATCGCCATGCGGGATCTGGAAATCCGGGGGGCCGGGAATATCCTGGGGGCCCAGCAGCACGGCCATATCGCTGCTGTGGGGTACGACCTCTATGTGAAAATGCTCTCCGAGGCCCTGACGAAGCAAAAAGGGGAGGCCCCGGTGATCGAGAAGCCGGAAACCCTGATCGAAATCCCTGTGGATGCCTATATTCCCAAGGATTACATTCAAAACGAAGGACATAAAATTGAGATCTATAAAAAAATCGTCTTCATCGAAAACTTAGATCATCTCTATTCCATTGAAGAGGAAGTGGAGGACCGTTTCGGTGACCTGCCCATGGTGGTCCGGCATTTGATGCTGATCGCCTACTTAAAGGCCCTGGGCAAAGAGCTGAACCTGGAGAGCATTACCGGAGGAGAAAAGGGAATCAAGCTGAAATTCCGCCGGGATACGAAGCTGAACCCGGAAACCATCGGAGAACTGCTCCACCGCTATAAGTGGATTTTGACCTTCCACGGACAGAAGGATTTTTATTTTCTCTACAAACCCAAGGAAAAAAGTGCCTATGATCTCTTAAAGGATTTACAGGAGATATTGGAAACCTTACAGTCCCGGGCATAGGTAGTGCATGCAGAGGTAATGCGGGAGTATGTACTGCAAAGGAGTATAGCTGCGCAATTAGAAACTGCATGCATAGCCGCTGCAGCCTTAAACGCCGCATAGGTTTGCTGGATAAGACCACTGGAGCGGCCTCTTAATACAGGCTACCTAGAGAGAAAAGTGAACCTCCCACGACTAAAGTCGTAGGCTTCTAAAAGTCTTGGTTCACCAGACTTAGTGATTAGAAATAGTCCCTACGATTGTTAGGTTATGATACCCTCGGTTGACGCATCAGACCGTTGCTCTATCGTATATATTTAAGTAGAAGTTAAGGGAACGCTTCGGTGATATATACGTAAAAAGCCTAGTGATCATTGTCGAGATGAAGTCGGATTCCTTGTGTGGTAACAGTACAAGGATACGCATTACCTACAGTTTATGTAGAGGATTTACCTGTTAAGGAGGTTATATTATGGTTTAGGTTATTAATCAAGAAAAACAACCGCTTATGCCTTGCCATAATGTAATCGCCAGGTTGTTACTAAAACAAGGCAAAGCAAAAGTCAAGTCAAAAACACCCTTTACCATCCAATTGTTATACAACACAAGCTCTTATATTCAAGACATTACCCTTGGTATGGATACCGGTAGTTCTAAGGTGGGTGTCGCTGCAGTTACTGAAAAATCCAAAGTGGTCTATGTATCAGAAATAACACTTCGAAATGATATTTCGGAAAAACTGACAAGACGGGGCAAGTATCGACGAACCCGACGCAGCAGAAAAACGAGATACCGTAAGCCCCGTTGGAGGAATCGGAAAAACAGCATTAAAAAACACCGTTTTTCCCCAACCATGACCAGTAAGTTTCATGCGCATATGAAAGAAATTCATTTTGTTCAGTCCATATTACCGATTAGTAACATGGTGTTAGAAACCGCCAACTTTGATTCTCATGCGCTGAAAAACCCGGAGGTATTAAAGAATAAGTTATTATACCAACGCGGAGTGAACTATGGTTATGCCAATGCCAAGGCCTATGTTTTGCATAGAGATAACCATACCTGTCAATACTGTAGTGGTAAGTCTAGGAATCAACGATTAGAAGTGCATCATATTGTATTTAGAAAAAACGGTGGCTCGGATGAGCCGGAGAACTTAATTACCTTGTGCAAAAGCTGTCATGACAAGGTTCATTTACACCTTATACAAATAACGTTATCCGGAAAACAGAAAGGCGATCTAAAACATGCTACACAAATGAACAGTATAAGAATGCAATTATTAAAAAGAATTCCGGAGGCAAGGGAAACTTTTGGATTTATAACCAAAGAGCACAGACAGTTGTTAGGATTACCAAAAGAACACTATATGGATGCTGTGGTTATTGCCGGTCAAGGAAAATACGTTGCATTTGACAGGCTACAGGTTTTGTTTAAAAGAAGAGTAAGTGTTGGCGATTATCAGCAAACCAAAGGGATTCGCAGCCAACAATCAATTCCTACGGGTAAGATCCAAGGGTTTAGAAAATTTGACAAAGTATCCTACTTAGGAAAAACGTATTTTATTAAAGGAAGAATGACTTCCGGTTATGCTATTTTAATGGACATTCACGCAACAAAGATAGATTTTAGTACAGCACCAAAGGGTTATAAGACTCCAAAGTTAAAAAACTGCAAGAGAATTACTGCAAGAAGTAATGCAATGATTGATTCAAAACCAATTCAAGACCGATTCAATTCATCTCACGACTAAAGTCACGAGTATTCTTGAATCCATTATAAAGAGGGTTTTCTAAATAGGCAAAGTTGCGGTATAATGGATGGAGTTCAAGAAATAAACCATCAAGCAATACACCGGAATTTAAAACTTAAGGAATGCAAGAGACAGAATGTGCAAGCTAAGAAAAGCAAGAAAGCTAAGAAAAGCAAGAAAGCTAAGAAATCAAGAAAGCTAAGAAAGGCAAGAAAAGCAAGAAAAGCAAGGAAAATAGGAGAAGAAACGAAAAAGCCAAGAATTAAGGGGGAAGGTTATGAAAAAGTTAAAAATCGGGGTGCTGCTGTTAGCGCTTTTGACAGTATTTGCCTTAACCGCCTGTGGGAATGATCAGGAGGAAGAAATGAACGAGGAAGCCATTGCCGTAGTCAATGGGGAGGAAATCTCCCGGGAGAAGTTTGACAAGGTGCTGGCCATGTATCAGATAGGCTATGAGGCCGAGTTTGGAGAAGATGTATGGGAGATGACCATCGAGAGTGGAGAAACCGTGCTGGAGGCCTTAAAGCAGGAAGTATCCCAGATTCTGATTCTGGAGCGTCTGGTAATGCAAAGAGCCCAGGAAGAAGGCATTTCCCTATCCGACGAAGAAGTTGATGAGGCCCTGGACCCTTACCTGGAGGATCCCGACATGCAGGCCCTTCTGGAAGAGGGTACCCTGGATGAAGCCTTCCTTCGGGAACAGATTGAAAAAGAGCTTTACGCCGAGAAGTACCAGGAATGGTACCTCAGTGAAAATGAAGTAACGGAGCAGGAAATCGAAGACTTCTATGAAGAAAACAGCGAGGTGTTTGAAACCGATGAAGTTCAGGCCCGACACATTCTTGTGGAGGAAGAGGACCTGGCCCAAGAACTGATTGACCGTATCCAAGAGGGAGAATCCTTTGAAGCCTTAGCGACGGAGTACTCCACCGACGGATCCGCCGCCGGGGGCGGAGATCTCGGCTATTTTGGAAGAGGGGAGATGGTAGGTCCCTTTGAGGAAGCCGCCTTTTCCCAAGAAGTGGGGGAGGTATCCGAAGAACCGGTGGAAACCCAATTCGGCTACCACATCATTCTAGTGGAAGACCGTATTGAAGAAAGTGAATCCCTGGAGGAAGCCAGAGAAAATATCCGAAGCCATATCGGCAGTCAGCGCTTCCAAAACCATATGAGTCAGCTGTTTGAAGAAGCGGATATCGAGCGAACCGAGGAGCTGTAAATTTAGCAGCGGTAAACCCAGTATGCACCGGGTTTAAGAACGGAAGTAGCCCAAGGGCTACTTCGGTCTTATAGGAGGTCTTATAGTGCCATGAAACAAGATACATTTTTAAAAGGAGCGGCGGTGCTTGGCGCCGCCGGTATGCTGGTGAAGGTCCTAGGGGCCTTCTTTCGAATCCCCCTGGGAAACATCATCGGCTCCGACGGAATGGGATATTATCAGGTGGGCTATACCATTTACAACTTTTTGCTCGCCTTTACCGCCGCGGGATTTCCCACGGCCATCTCGAAACTGGTGGCGGAAAAACGGGCCCAGGGAGACTTTCGGGGAGCCCATAAGGTCTTTAAAGTATCCTTTCGCCTGCTCTTCGGACTAGGGGCTGCGGGGATGCTGATTATCGCCGTGTTTGCCGGATTTTTGGCCAACACCTTTTTCAGCAATCCCAATGCCTATTTCGCCGTTCTGGCCATGTCCCCGGCGATCTTTTTTGTCTCGATCCTGGCGGCCTTTCGAGGCTATTTCCAGGGGATGAAGGAGATGAAGCCCACGGCCATCTCCCAAATCGTGGAGCAGGCCGCCCGGGTGACTCTGGGACTTACCCTGGCGGTGATCATCATCTACGTCGTCGCCGCCGATGTGAAATACGCCGCTGCCGCCGCCTCCTTCGGCGCCGGTGCCGGGGCCATTGCGGGAACCCTGGCCATGGCAAGGATTTATCTAAAGCGAAAGCCGAAGATTGTCCGCGGTTTTTCCGAAGGGGTACGGATCCAGCCGGATTCCGTACAGAACATTATTCGAAAGCTCTTAAAAGTAGCGGTGCCCATTGCCATCGGGGCCTCGGTGGTGCCGATGATCAATATGTTCGATACGTTTTTGGTGGTCCGCCGTCTCCAGGATATCGGATTTACCTATTTGGAAGCCAACAGCCTTTACGGTCAGCTCCAGGGGATGGCCAACACCCTGATCAATCTTCCCCAGGTGCTCACCGTGGCCATAGCCGTAAGTCTGGTGCCGGTGATTTCCGAAGCCTTTACCCGGGAGGACTACGACGGCGTGAAAGCCGACACCCAGTCCGCCATCCGGGTAGGGTTTTTAATGGGGCTGCCCGCAAGCATCGGACTGTTGGTACTGGCCGGGCCGATTATGTCCCTGCTGTACCCCAATGAGCCCGCCTCCGCAGGCCAGGTGCTCTTTGCCCTGGCCCCGGCGGTGATCTTTTTAACCCAGGTTCAGGTTCTGACAGGCATCCTTCAGGGGCTGGGGAAAGCCCATATCCCTGTAAGAAACTTACTGATCGGCGCCTTTTTCAAGCTGATCATCACCTATATCCTAACGGGGATTCCTGCCATCAATGTGCGGGGGGCCGCCATCGGTACGGTAATGGCCTACGCCATCGCCTTCAGCTTAAACCTGTATGCGGTCAAACGGGAAACCCGGGCAATAATCAGTTTTCGAAAAATTGCCATGCGACCAATCCTCGCCGCCGCCACCATGGGGGCGGTGGTACTTATGGTTCATCGTATGCTTCTTGGGGTCCTGGGAAATTCCCTGTCCACTATCATCGCCATTCCCATCGGCGGCGGGGTGTACCTTTTGATGCTGATGCTTACCCGGGCCGTTGGAAAAGAAGACTTTGACCTGATTCCCAAGGGGGATAAGCTCTTTAAAATTCTCAATCGTTTCGGGCTGATGAGAGGAAAAAGATAGGGAAATATTGAAAATAGGAGGTTTTTTTATGGGGAAAGTGTCAACCCTTTTAGAAAATGTCCTTAAATAGTTAAAACATAAGCACCAGATTGCTGGCGGTAATCGTGATTTTGTAAAATACAGAAATTACCAAGGTATAATGTTTTTGGGTAACCTTAATAAACT